>JAAYEB010000001.1 GCA_012728995.1 Fibrobacter sp.
ATTTTTTTTTGCAAAATTTACTGCAAAAAGATATTTTACACAAAATAAAAGGTTTATAGAACCGAAATTGTAATTTTAATATTGTGTAAACAATTTACCAATAAATTTTACTTGCATAATAATGTGCACAAAGCTAATTTATATATTAAATTACAAACAATTTGAAAGGAGTGGCTGATATGGCAAGAATCAGCAAAACTGAACTGATCAGACTTCAGAAAAAATTCAAGACCGATGCACGCATCGGAGAAGAATTTGGTATTACCAGGCAGGCGGTTCATCAACTCCGTAAAAAATACGGTATTGCATCCAGAACCGCCGGAAATCCGGAAAGAAACAAAGAGATGGTTGCAATGCGTGAATCAGGACATAGCGTAGAAGCAATTGCAAAGAAATTCAAACTCTCCATTCCACAGACATACAGAATTCTTAAAGAAACTGCAGCTCTTACTGCAAAAGCCAGTAAGAAAAAAAGTGGCAAAAAGAAATAATATTGCCCCGGCAAAACCGGGGTTTTCCTTTTGTCTCCCCTCTTCTTTCTTTTCTATTTGAATTTTAAAAAGAAATCAAACCTGACAAAATATCTTAATTGCTTCTTCGGGACAATTGTCTGCAGCAATTTGATACTCCTGCTCCAGCCATGATGGAACTGCTTTATGTCGCGGAAGAGCTTTACCTTCGGAGCCCATGTCAAACGCATCCGGACAAAGGCTGGCACATAAACCACAGCCACTGCATGTATCATTATCAACAATAACCCTCATTATAACATACCTCCCTAAATTGATCGAATCTGCGCTTAAATAAAAGCAAGTAAAATGCCATTATAATTGTTTTATCATCAATGATATCAATAGTCCTAATTGTATCAATTCTTTACGCTGTTCACTTCTCTTTGTACACTTATTCACACCCAAAAAACCTTGGGAAATTACACCATATTCAAAAAAAGCAATACGGCACACCATTTGCAAATTAACCTGATATAGCAATCAAATACTATTGTTGAACCAACTGGCTTTCGAATCAATGCATAGCATGTTGCATTTTAAACAGAGTCGTTTTCGGTATTTCAATATCATGCATTCGGGAAACTGAATAGATGAAAAAAGGATTGATAAAAAGAAAAATCATGAATCTCTTTCTTGAAATTGACAGCTATTACAAACTGTCGGTAAAAGGTGTTACCGCTCTCTTTCGCCCTCCGATTTATTTCAAGGATCTCATTGAACAGATGGATTATATTGGCTCCGGTACTCTTTTTATAGTTTTACTTGTAGCGTTGTTCATCGGAATGGCGCTTTCCTTGCAGATCTCCGCCGAATTTGCAATTCTGGGTCTTCGCATGTATACTGGAAGAGTCGTAGGAATTTCTATTATAAGTGAAATTGGCCCTGTTGCATCAGCATTAGTGTTTGCAGGTCGTGCAGGTTCTGGAATGGCTTCAGAACTTGGCACAATGATTTTGGGTCACCAGGTAGATACTCTCCGTGTTTTCGGAATTGATCCTTACCGTAAACTGATTTTTCCTCGTATAACTGGTTCAGTTATTATGTTACCTGCCTTAACGATTATTGCAGATATGACTTCTCTTCTGGGGGGATATTACATAACCAGCATAGTTAACAATCAGAGCAGTACAGTTTACTGGGACTCGATTCGTATCGCAATGCAGTCACAATATATAGCAGCGGGATCAATCAAACCTTTTGTTTTCGGGTTTATAATTTCATCACTCAGCTGCTATACTGGATTTACAACTCATGGAGGCGCTGCTGGGTTAAAAGCATCAACAACCCGGGCATTTGTTTTATCAACGATATTAATTATCATTTCAGATTTCGTTGTAACAAAAGTTGTCCTGTTCTTATTTGGATATTCGGTATGATATGTTTCGACCATGTTATCTTTTCCCGATCTGACAGAATGATTCTTAATGATATCAGTTTTGAAATCAACAGTACTGAACGGGTTGCCATATTAGGAGGAAGTGGTGAAGGTAAAACCACAATATTAAGATTGATTTTAAGGCTCCTTGTACCAGACAGTGGAAGAATCATAATTGATGGTGAAGACATAACCGGTAAACCGGAACAACAATTAAGAGTAGTAAGACGCAAATTCAGTATTGTCTTTCAGGATGGAGCACTTTTTGATTCACTTACAGTCAAAGAAAATGTTGCATTTTACTTAAGAGAATACACATCCCTGAATGAAATTGAAATTGATAAAAGAGTAAGAGAATTATTAAGTTTCGTTGATGTTGAAAATGCTATAGATCTAATGCCTGAGGAACTCAGTGGTGGCATGTTGCGCCGTGTGGCTATTGCACGATCTCTTGCAGCACAAAGTCCGAAAATGTTTCTTTATGATGAACCGACCAGTGATCTTGACCCATTAAGTGCAGCAAAAATCCGCAATCTGATTCTGGATCTTGATGGAAATAGACGTGGCTTTATTGTAGTGACACATGAAATCCGTGATGCATTAAAACTGGGAAACCGCTTTCTTTTTATCAAACACGGTAAAATCCTTTTTGATGGAAATAAAGAGAAATTCATAAATACAGATATACCGGAATTACTGGAATTTCTGGAAAACTCCTGAATGGAGAAATAAAAATGTATGAACTGCAGAAAAAATTCAAACTATCCAGTTTGAGAATCAGCATTGTAATTACTTTGGCTCTTGTTATTCTCTTTATGGCTATTTTTTTTGCAGGAAATATTCGCGACCTGTTTACATCTCAATTCAGGCTTTTTGCATTTCTTCCGGATGTACAGGGACTCAGGAACGGAGCTCCGGTTTGGCTTTACGGTGTAGAAATTGGAAAAGTACAAAACATTGAAATTAACGATCGTGGCGCTCTAATTTCTGTTTCGATTAACAAAAAGCTGCAAGATATTATCAAAAAAGATGCAACCATGCAAATAATGACAATGGGAATTCTGGGTGACAAGTTTGTTAAGATATTTCCCGGATTGCATTCCAGTATTTCTGTAAATTCAGGAGATACTCTTAGAGGTAAAAGTTCAATCAGTTTTGAGGAATTAACTTCCAATGCCTTTACTACAATGTTAAGTCTTGATACTGCAATTAACAAACTTTCTTATCTCATTGTACAGATAAACAAAAATGAAGGTTCAATCAGTAAATTAATCAATGAACCGGAACTTTATAATAATCTTGTTTCGGCTTCCGATAAATTGAACTATTTGATTAACCAGATAACTACATCTGATGGTAGTTTTAAGAAATTTCTCAAAGATACAACTTTATACCTCACTGTATCTGAAATGGTTGATAAATTCAGTACTGTAGCTACTGTATTGGATCAGGGATTAGAAAATGGAAGTATTGCAAGTACATTAATGAATGACACTACAATTACCAATGATTTAAAAACAATTTTTAATAATATCAGATCTGCAACCAACACACTTGATGATCTTATTGAAGATATCAAGGTTAATCCACGTAAATATTTCAAACTGGAACTCTTTTAATTACCCAGTGCACAAATTAATTTATAGCAAACATTCAATTCGAACTGATTATGGTTTTACCAATAATATTGGCTGTCGTCGAGATTTTCGGGTTATTTACAATAGGCATTTTTGCACGGTTAAAAGGATACATTAATGAAAAAGAGATCGATAGATGGTCACATATGGTGCTGGACCTGCTCTTCCCTGCATTCATATTCTCATCAATTATTTCAGGCTTTAAGCCGGAAAAACTCAACGAACTCTGGCCTCTGCCTATTTTAGGTTTCGGACTTGTATTATATGGTACAATAGCAGGTATTTTACTGAAATTCGGTCTTTTTTCAAAAAATCCTGATAAACGCCTTACATTCATATATATATGTGCAGTAAACAATTCTGCTTATCTTCCAATAATAATTATCAAGAACATATGGGGAGAAGACGCCCTTGCCAATCTGTTTTTTTTTAATCTTGGAAC
>JAAYEB010000230.1 GCA_012728995.1 Fibrobacter sp.
GATCTATCAGTAAAGGGTGTTGAGTGTTATAATCGAGTCTGTATAAAAATCCTGAATCTATATCTATATGGTATCGGTGTATCTGTGTATAACTGATATAATCGGATCTTTCGTTATTTTCCACTAAAAATCCTTTATCGATAGTATTGTGTCCAATATATCTGTCCGGCTCTGTTTCAAATTTTGCGGGTAAAAAGTTGTTTTCAGAACATCTGAGAAAACAAAGAGCGATCAGTATTGATAAGCAAGAAAAGGAAAAAGTCATTTGGTTTTCCTTTCAAATTTATACCCAAGATTTCCCTGCATATTGAACCGGTTTTCAAATTCTGAAGGATATCTCAAAAAACTAAACACCGGTCCAAATCTGAAATGTACATTTCTAAAGGAAGCGTTCAGGAAAGGATTGATCCCGGATTTATTTAAATTATCAAAGAAGTTACTGTTATATCGGTTCCAGTAGTTCAGACCAAGGGAGAGGTGTGGCGTGAGTTCAAAGTATACCATCGCGTCCAGTGAATAGATGAGATTGGAGTTTGTTTTGAATTTATTATCATTAACAAAATTGCCATGCAGAGTAATGGTTAATTTTTGTTCCCTGAATGTGAGAAATGCACCAAGTCCCAGTAATCCTACACCTGTTTCTTTGTCAGTTCCATAAACGAACGGGTGAGAATAGTATTTTCTGTTAGGACACAGTACATATCCAACTCCCCAAGTGGACTTTGCTGTTACTGACCGTTTCAGGTAGAGAGAAATCAGACCAACTCTTTGTGCATGATCCTGGCCGGTGCATGTGAAGGTACATGTTTCTGGAGTCGTGCCTCGTGCAGGAAACGACGGAACACCAGATAGTTCCCTGCCCGTGCAGCCAGCCCTTGCAAACGGGACAATTAATCTCTCTATCCCCCCAACTCAACGCACTCTGGACGTAGTTGCAAAACCTGACAAGACTGCACTTAGCCCGGGTGAGAGCACGGATATAAAAATTCATGTTAAAGATGACAGGGGCAGACCTGTGCCGGGTGCAGAAGTTGCAGTCGTGGTTGTGGATGAAGCTATTCTGGCTCTATCAAACTACAAGATGAGTGATCCTGTAGAGGTGTTCTACAGGACCCGGCCGGCACTTGTATCCGCTTCACATAACCGCCCATTCGTAGTACTCGCCGATGCAAAAGATTTCACACAAAGTGCAAATCCGGACAATATAGATGACGTGCTAAGAGGGACCGCAGGCCTGAAAGCCGGTGGTGGAGGAAGAGCTGGTGTTAAAAGTATGGGTTATGGAGCCGGATTTGCTAAGGATGAAACCGTGTCTTATAACAACATTGCAATCCGCTCAGATTTCAACCCTCTCGCAGCATTTCATCCTGCCGGACTTACAGACAAAAACGGAAAGCTCAGTGTAAATGTCAAATTACCTGACAATCTGACACGTTACAGAATAATGGTGATTGCTGCCGATGGACCAAGGCGCTTCGGGACTTCAGAGAGTAATATGACCGCACGTCTACCCCTTATGGTGCGACCAGGTCCACCCCGGTTTCTGAACTTTGGAGACACCTTTGAGCTCCCTGTTGTTCTGCAGAACCAGACAGATAAAAAGATGAATGTAGAGCTGGTCTCCCGCGCTCAGAATGTAAACCTTAAGGCACAGGGCTACAAAGTAGAAGTCCCTGCAAATGATCGCGTAGAGGTGCGTTTCCCGGCTTCCACTATGGCGGCCGGTACAGCTCGCTTTCAGATCGCAGCTTTAACTGCCGGTTTTGCAGATGCAGCATCCTTTGATTTTCCGGTCTGGACCCCCGCGACTTCAGAAGCATTTGCAACATACGGGACTTTAGATAAAGGTGCGGTTTCCCATGTGGTAAAACGGCCAGGTGAAATATGGCCGCAATTTGGCGGAGTGCAGGTATCAACATCATCCACTGCACTTCAGGCACTTACAGATGCTTTTATATATCTATACAATTATCAATTTGCAGGATCGGAGCAACTGGCTTCCAGAATAATCTCCATTGCAGCTCTTCAGGATGTCTTGCAATCGTTTGATGTCGCGGAGATTCCATCATCGGAACAAATCAAAAAACAAATGGAAAAAGATATCAAGGAACTTGCAAGTCGCCAGAACCAGGATGGAGGCTTTGGTTTCTGGAGACCTCATCAAACTTCTTATCCTTTTTCATCCCTGCATGTTATACATGCGCTAACCCGTGCACAGGCGAAAGGATACAATGTTCCCCAAAAGGTACGCCAGCGCGCAAATTCGTATACAGCCAATATTGAGCGCTACATCCCGGATTTCTACTCTTCATGGGCACGACGAACGGTGATCGCATACTCGCTGTATGTAAGGGCAGTCGGCGGCGATTTCGATGAGGTAAAAGCGCGCAGTCTACTGAAAGAGACCACGCTTGAGGAGTGGAGCATAGGATCACTGGGCTGGATTCTCTATACCCTCTCCAACTCACCTCAGTCAACTGAGGTTAACAGCATTATTAGTCATCTCCAAAACCGCGTGCACGAAACAGCCAGTACAGCGCAGTTTACACAAGATTTTTCAGAACAGGATTATCACCTTGTTTTCCACTCTTCACGACGCGCGGATGCAGTGGTTCTTGAAGGACTGATGAGAGCACGACCAAAATCGGATCTGATACCAAAGCTTGTCCGGGGGCTGCTCGCTCACCGAAAAGCAGGCCGCTGGGGAAACACACAGGAAAATGGTTTTGTCCTACTGGCTCTTGATTCTTACTTCAAAAAGTTTGAATCCCGGACACCGGATTTTATAGCACGCGCGTGGCTTGGCTCTCAATATGCAGGTGAACACACTTTTAGTGGGCGTACAACCGAAATTCATCAGATAAATGTCCCGATGCATTATTTGGCAGATGAGGATTCTTCGCAGAATCTGGTCTTGCAAAAGGATGGCAAGGGGCGAATGTATTACCGGATCGGGATGAATTATGCACCAAAAAGCCTGACTCTTGATCCTGCAGATCATGGTTTTCATGTTGAGAGAAACTATGAGGGTATGGATGATAAAGAAGACGTAGTACACAGGAAAGACGGAGTCTGGGAAATCAGAGCAGGTGCAAAGGTCAAGGTGACAGTAAAGATGGTTGCATCTGGTAGAAGGTACCATGTGGCGCTTGTCGATCCGCTTCCGGCTGGTCTTGAAGTGCTGAACCCGGCAATTGCAGTTACAGGTGAGCTTCCGCAGGAATCTTCGCAAAACAGATTCTGGTGGTGGTCAAGACCCTGGTATGAACACCAGAACATGCGTGATGAGCGTGTGGAAGCGTTTTCTTCTCTGGTGTACGGAGGCGTATACGAATATGTATACTATGCACGGGCCACAACACCCGGGAATTTCGTGGTTCCTCCGGCAAAAGCAGAAGAAATGTACGCACCAGAGACATTCGGGAGATCCGGGACGGATCGGGTGGTTGTGTTTGATTAGTTTTGGACTCCTTTAAATCAATAACGAAACTGTGGAAAACATGTTCACTTACTTAAGCAGAGCATGTAGCTTTAGCTTTCGGATCAGGTGGCCGGTTTGGGCTGGAATACGAATCGTGCGCCCTTTGATGTCAAGATTTAATATCATGTTGAAGCGGACACGACTCCCGCAGCAGTTTATTGCAGCTCTGTTACTTCAGCTTGAGGGCTTGTGGAAAGCTGTACTTAGCCCCGATTAAAAAAATTCGCATTGATCCAGTTCTGCTCATCTGTCGTTCCTGATATTTTTGCAGAATATGGAAGTAAAACAGTTTCCGGTTCATTGGTCGACCTCAGTAACCGGCGTACTAAATACACAATAGATGGCAAAACGGTTACTCTGAATCCTGTATTGTCTGCCACTGAAGCTTCACAATATACCGTAAACAATGTATTGAGTGGTAATGACAACTGGCAGCCCGAAATATATACAAAGCAGATGCGTTCCCCAGTGGTCAGCCTTTCAGACTCAACTCTCAAATGGAACGACAATGACAGTGCGCTCTGCTGGATAATTTTCAGGGACAATAAATTTTATAAATGCGTTACATCCAACAACTGTAAAATAACATCAGGTTCGGGGAAATATACAGTTCGTGCAGCAAATGCAATGGGTGGATTAGGTTCCGTTTCTAATAACATTGATGCAGCTAATACGCAATACAACCTCACAATTACCGTAGCAAAAGATCAGGGAACAGTAACTCCGGAAGGTGGCAGTTACTCTGATGGACAAAATGTAACCTTAACAGCATCACCCAATGAAGGCTGGATTTTTGATCACTGGGGTGGAGATCTTTCAGGAAACTCCAATCCGTTAACTGTGAATATGAACGATGACAAGTCTGTAACAGCTTATTTTGTCGAAGATACCAGACAGTATTTTTCTGTTGTAACCCAGGCGACTCCCGGCGGTTCTATCACACAGATACCGGAAGGTTCCAAAATAGTTCAAAATATGACGTTAACTCTTATAGCCTCTTCAAATAACGCGTGGACATTCAATAAATGGTCAGGCGATTATACAGGCACAGATTCTTTCTGTACCATTTCTTCCTTGAATAATGATCTTACAGTAACAGCCACATTCGTGCCTTTGGACCTTTTTATCTATGAAGCAGAATATGCAGTGCTGAATAACTCGGTACAGGAAAACAAAAATGCCGGTTTCTCCGGCAGTGCATATGTTAACTTTGATAATGAAACCGGTTCTTCTGCCAAGCTTCCTGTCTATGTCCATAATGCAGGTGAAAGGGGCGTCTCTATCATTTTTTCAAATGGTTCAGGTGTGTCACGGACAATGTCGATATCTGTAAATGGATCGGAACAGATATCATCTATTGAGTTTGAAGCAACAACAGACTGGACTACCTGGCAGTCCAAAAATATTACGCTTGCACTTAACAAAGAATACAATACCATTACACTAACATCAACAGATGATCAAGGGGGGCCAAATATTGATAAACTTATTCTTGATCGCGATACCAGTGCAATAATAAATACTGAAAGTGAAATAAAAAAAGGATTATATTTCAGTTTCAGAAACAGGGTACTATGTATATACGCAGCAGAATCAGAAATGGTTAAAATCCGTATATTCTCTTTAAACGGAAAATTGGTGCTCTCAAAAAATATCAATACGATTTCAGGAGCCGAAAAGATTGAACTGAATTAAAAAGGATTCAGAAATGGAATTTATCTTATCAGAGCAGAATGTGGCAGAATTGTAAAAACAGGATATACTAATTTACTGTAATATTTTAAAACAGATAATAGAACAGCTCTATTATCTGATCCAACCAAATCCATTATAACCATCTAATATCTTTAACTCCAAGGGGATTTCACCGCGAAGGAAATTTGATTTTCGGGTGGTTTTGTTCAATTTCATAGAAACTTATTATACTCGTTTTTAACCGGCTCTACCAAAAAATCAGGGGCTTTGTTTGCCGAAAAGCACCGGATCAATTTTGGAAATGACCGGCTCACCATGTGCGGGTATAAGGTATAGCTTCACACCACTTTTAAGGCATCTTTATTGACAAAATATAATCAGGAGGGGCATACACAAACAATCCCTTCAGAAAACATGATGGTAAAGTGTAAGGAATCCTTAACACATTCAGAAAAATTTTACACATTATCAGTATTATTGAATTTTAATCTGATAAATAAATCAGCCCTATCTTCTAAAACGGTATCATGATATTGTTTTTAAACAGCCAAAATCGCCATTGATCATTTTTACATGACACTACTGATCAGGATATTTACAGCCAACTTTATATTTGGCATATTTGTTGCTACATATTTGTTGCTAATCAGCAGGTAATCCTTTTAAAGAATTTTATGTTTTTCAATTAATGGAGATGTTTTATGAAAAAAATAGTAGTTATTGGAACCTTTCTTATGATGACTGTTTCATCGGTTTTTGCAGGTTTTATTTCAGATGTTGTTGATTTCAGTGATAGAAATGAGTTTCCAATAGGAATAAATGGAATAATAGACCTGAATGGTGTTTATTTCGGTTCTTTCGGGGTAGATGAATTTACCTATACTCATGATATCACGTTTGATCCTGCAGCCGAATCTATTAATGACGCAACACTTTCACTTGTTTTGGGAGATGAGGATGGTTTGTGGGAAGAGGGTGAAGTAACAATTGGACTAACTACTAATAGTTTGACTCCAGATAATACCAGATTCTTGATATTTAATTATTATGACATCTCAGGTGAACATGTTTTTGACGTTTCTTCAGAAATTTCGGTAGAAGATGGATCGTACGATATTACCGTTACTCGTACTTCTCAAGGATTCGGTCAGAATTTCAGGCTTTTAAGCTCAACATTAGCGATTAATTATACCGATGCTCCTGCATCAGTACCGGAACCAACTACCGTTTCTCTTCTTGGTCTTGGTCTTCTTGGTCTTGCCGGTATCGTCAGTAGAAAAAGAAACTGACATCCGTTTTACTAAATAGAAAAGTTTTAATAAGATGGCCGGTCAGAAATGATCGGTCTGATTTATTGGGTGAATTGTAAATACCCACTATCGATGTGAAATATCCGCAAACGCTTCATTTTTAAACCAAATTTGCGTAAATACCCCGTAGTCCAGTTCAGGCTCAACTGTCTCAGACACAACTCTGGGTAGTAGCGGTTTTTGAGACTCTTCTTTCTAAAGGTTGTCCCGCCAACAGAAGCTTATTTCTTCGAAACCTTTTTTCATCAAGGTAACAAATTCCCCAGCTTCGTTACATAAATATTATATCACACACCATAAGCATAACTTTTATTTACTTTAACACACTTGTCTTTTCATGAATCTTAAATGTCTGCCTGAATAACTTAACATATACACTCCGCCCGAAAGCACACTGATATCCAGAACTTTTCCGTAGCCACTTTTAATCTCTTTACCCGATAAAGTCGTAACCTGCCATTTGTGATTTTGAAACAGATAAATCGTTCGTGCCGAAAAGATTGGATTCATACATGCTGGGTTTCTCACCAGAGGTTTTTGTGTTTCTGTTTCCAGTCTGAGCAGGTTTGTGTATCTGAATTGGACCTGATATGGCCATTGTTCATCATTTGTATAATCATCATCCCACGGATGTCTTTCTCAAATTTTCGAAGGCAACACAGCTCGCATTCTGACGTACTATACCGCAAGTGTAGCAGTTGCTAATAAAGGGCGCATGCCTTACCAAATAAATTCCTGATATATTAACAATAAAATTTCAAAACATATATCTCAAATGATGTTATAAAAGAAATACGGTCAAAACGGGTTGGAATATTCAAAATACATAAATTCAAATACCGAAGCGGGTAGGAAGATATTTTCACTTAAATTTTACAAATATACATACCATTAAATGTCAGTGAACATGTGCAAAGACTTGTACATTTTTAAAATTAATTGACAAAATGATCCATTTATACTGCTTTTCAGGCTTGTATAAAGGGGAATATTCAAATTTTACTGTTCTGGGTATCGAAAGATTATATTTACACTTTGTTTATAAGTGCTAAATTGAACCTGACTGCAATTTTAATTGCGGGGTTTGTCTGTTTCCCGCAATTAATGTAATTTAATTAAAAGGATACCCCCTGTTCAAACAGGATCACTATTACACTAGAGCGGGATATCATATGCAAGGTACCAAAAGATGCAAAAAGCAAACAGATTTCGTACAGGTTTTGACATCTCTCAAGCTTTCTTGTATAACCACAGAACGTATCAGAGGGCTAAGTGAACGATCATTGCAAGAAATTGAAACCCGACTATAGAGCGTTTTATTAATTATGTATGGTTAAAATATCAGCCAATTTGATAAATTTACACCTGAATTCTTAAGAGATTAAAATTTTTCATACTCGCCGAGCGCACACGACCCCCGCAGTAGCAATTAAAAATTCGAAATTTTAATATAGAAATACGAAACAGAACCAAAATACAACTAAAAACTGATATTGGGGGCGTGTGGAAAGCTATGTATCGTTCCAATTTTAAAATACTTATGTAACTAAAAAGGTTTTGTCTCAAATTTCGTAGGCAACACTGCTCGCATTCTGACGCACTCAACCGCAAGCTTAGCAGTAACTAATAAATGGCGCATGCCTTACCATACTTAGGAGAAAATTCTAAATGGGAAAAAACAGGAAAATCAGAAATTCGAAAGCGGAGCCGGTAACAGATTTGGAACTATTTAATATCTGAAGATTAAATGTTAAAATGATTATTCTTGCGCTTTGGCAGGAAGATCTTTTTTAAAACATCAATCTCTAAGCCATTTGAATGGTCGCTTAAACCATTTTAACGGACCTGAAATCCGAAAAAGCTTAGAGTAAATCCGAAAAAGCTTAGGGAAAAATCTGGAAAAGCCGAAACAAAGGGGTAATGCAGATAAAATGTCTGCACCGCTATTTATACCCGATGAGGGGGATTAACCCATGCTTGATTTACATCTGATCAATCACAATATCAATAGCCAACCATGTTCTGAGAATAGGTCGGCTATTTTTCCGGTTCGGTAAAGGGAACCCCGGCTCGGTCACAGGAATAAAAGACGTTGTATTCCGGGTCGGCCGGGAGGCCTTTTTTTTCTACCCAGTTCGCCGCGGCGCAGGATGGGCGGCAGCAGTCCTCCATGGTAGTGGTCTCGTACATATTGCCGTTGGAGCCTTGCTTCCAGAAAGAATCGTCTTTTGCAGCCTGCTCGGCGGTGATAAATCCGTCCACCTCAGGCAGGCCCTGGTCCTGTAGCTTGCAACCGGTAACCCGGGTGAGGGCTTCGGGACATTCCACGCGGCGCACGTAAACGGACCAGTTGGCATGGTGCAGAGATTCGACCTGATTGGACTTGATACATGAGTTTCTCGCATATTCGGTAATATCCGGGTCGGCATGGGTAATCTCGTTGCAGGTTTCCGTTACTCTATCCTGACACTCTTTTGACCCGAGGCTCTCTTCAGTAACCCATTGATACTGGTTCTTGCACTCGCTCCAGTGGGTAATCGGTTTCACGCCGCCGGAGTGGCCACCCTCCTCGGGATAGGCTTCGTAGAGGTATTGTCCGGAGGTGGAGGTCGCCCCAAGCCCTGGACCGCAGCCGTTGTGAGCACCGAAACCGCCGCCTCCCATGTAAATGTCGAATGTATTCTGCGTAGCCGCGGTGTTGAAACTCTGAGCTATAATCGGTTTTGGAATAGGCACCGCGGATGCCGGATTGTTGACATCGTCAGGATTCAATTGAACCTGCCGCTCGTTATGCGGGCTCGGCCAGGCGTAGATAATCTGGTAGCACTGGCAACAGGTACTCTCATCGTTGCCGTCGATGAATCCGCGGTCCACGTCGTGGCCAACAACGGCGTAGAGATACTCTTCATTGCCGTCATCAATCGCGGCCTGAAGCATCTCCGGGCTGTAGAGCATGAATCTCGGACAGATGAACGCAACATCGGCACCAGGCTTCGACGTTTGGTTCTCACTGCATGCGTTAATGGTGTAACAGACACCACCGCATGCACTGCTGGGATCGCCCGGGATACAGCCTTCGACATAGTCCCAGGCGTGGCAATAACTTGGTGGCGGCAAACGATAGGAAACTCCGGCTTTTTTCAGAACGATATGATGAGGTCCGGATGTATAGGATTCGATGGCTATAGAAGCTTCTTGATAACCACTTTTGGTAACTTTGATGGTGTCGATCACTGCACTCACCTTGGCAAGATGCCTGGAAGTTTTATTATCCCCCTTAGAGACTGGACCAATATGACCGGCCATACCGGCAATTACCGGCAATTTAAAATACCTCACAGCACCACCGATATCGGCCTTTATCAAAACTATTTTCGACGGCAAAGACTGCCTTATCGGATTTATAATATGATACCCGGACTGGAGCTTTTTATCAGTCACACAATCAATAAGGGTTCCGTCGAGCTGGTAAAGACTGACCTTCACATGAAGATTGGGTTCGTTAATAGTAACAGCCAACAGACCCTTTTGGATAGCAACCGAAAAAGAACCATTTTTAATTCGCTGCATTTTTATGGACGATGGCAAATCAAATTGCCAGTTGCCCGAGGCATCCGTAGTCGTGAATGTATCGGCTATGACCAGTTGTACGGTCGCACCCTCGATACTTGCCCCGGCCCCGTCTTTAACCGTACCTGAAAGGATCTGAGAGGAAAATGACAGGTTGAACAGGAAAATTATAATCAAGAAAAGACAATTAAAACGCAACTTCATTTGCATTTGGTACCTCAACAAGTTTGTAACAGCCGAAGCTATTTAATATTAAATAACCATATCCATATCTAAAAATTAAATAATAACTAAATTGTAACCAAATAGTAACAGGTTATCAAATAGAAGATTTAAAACTTCAGAAGTTTTATCATCTGCAGACACAATATAAATTGTCTCTGGAGTGGTAGTAAAAATTAATTACGGGCATTCGCGCCCGGTGGACATGATTATCAAAAATTAGTAATCTAAACTTTACGATTTAAGTGTAACTCCGGCAGTAAGATCCGTATCTCTTTCTCCTCACTTGTTTTCCATGTTACTATAAAGTTTATTTTGGCAAAGTCCACGCTATAGCCTCTTGAATGTAATTCGGCAAGTTTCTCCTGTGTTCGTTTGGAATACCTGAGAACCTCAACGCCATCAGAATTCATCAGCCCATCGGTACATTCATATAACTGATCACCACTCAATAGTGAGACAACCTGTTTCTGCCGATTTTTGAAAAAATCCAGCCACACATCTCTATACGATAACTGCATAACTATTTGCGAGGGTTCAGCGTATTCGTTATCATCATATCGATTTTCCAAACTCTGTACTTTGATATTTCTAAAATGCAAATTATTGTTTGTATAGATATAAAGATTATTCTTTGCCCGGGTCATAGCGACATAAAGTAACCTCTTCGCTTCATTGGTAAACAGATTGTAATTCTGCAGCATTAAATAAAGGTTATCAAACTCCTTCCCTTTTGCTTTATGAATTGTCGATACCACTATGGCCTCTCCCCTCACCTTATAAAAATCCTCCAATTTTGACTCTCTTAAAAAAGTCTCGAAATCGGTCTTATACTTACCACGAGGATTGGCCCGTTCAAATTCTGCGATAATACTTCTGCATATCTCGAGCCTGGAGCTTCTGCTGAAAGTATTCTCCAATTCCCGTTTTGCTTTGTCCCATGTATCATTGAAAATTTTACAAGAGATTCCATTGAGATTCAGCTTGTGGATAAAGAACCTTATTTCTAAAATGTTATACAGATCAAAACCGTCGTTGGTCTGAATAAGCTTTGCATTCATACCCTGCTTAATAAGCTGACCTGCAACCTGCAACGCCTGCATATTCTCATAAGTCAGAACACATGTGGTTCCTGCGAGATCTGCAGAAAGAATTTCTCTTAACACAGGTGTGACCAGGTTATTGCACCTGTAACGGGTAATTCTCAGATTTCCGTTTCCGGATTTATGCGCAACAACAGGTGTTTTCTTCAATCGACCGGTGACAGTGTCCACAAAATGGTTAGTAAATTGGACCAGATTATGCCTGCTGCGATAATTTTCAACCAATTCGTATTTAACTGCATTTTCTTTTTGCAGAAGCTTTACCATATACTGCGAGCTCGAACCTCTGAATTCAAATATATTCTGATCATCATCCCCTACTGCAATCACCCTCATATCATCATTGCGATCGAGCAATGTATCAATAAGAGCAAATTCTTCACGGTTCATATCCTGAGCTTCATCTATTACCAGAACAGTTTTTGTTATCCTGTTTGGTTCTACCTCTCCGCTCTTAATTCTGTCAATAGTAAGCTTGATAATATCAACAGATTCATCAATATTTCCGATTTTGCCAAGCAGATCAAAGCAATAGGAGTGAAATGTTTTTATCTCCACAAAACTTGCGGCATTGCCTATAAGCGAATAAAGACGACTCTTGAATTCTGTTGCAGCAGCGCGGGAAAATGTAAGCATCAGAAGCTGTTCATGTTTCACATCCTCCATCAGAAGAAGTGATGCAAGTTTATGAACCAATACGCGCGTTTTTCCGCTTCCCGGCCCTGCAGCCACCACAATACAGGGACTCCGATCATTTATAATCTTTAGCTGAGAGGGCGAAAGCTCACCAAAAAGTTGTCTGAACTTTGATGGAGTAATGTTCCTGCGTATTTCGTTCTTGCGGCTTCCTTTAAAGTATTTATTCAGGAAACTGGAATAATTCAGTCTGAAATAATCCTCCACAAACTGAAGTGCATCCCTGTAATCACTTAACATTTTTCTGGCATATTCACCAACGATGTGAATCTGTTGAATTTTGTTTTCATAAAAATTATTCAGCTTTTGGTAATCTTCCGTCTTGTACTGCTTTTTATTGTTAAGTTCAAGCCTCTCTATTGTTAACTTATTGTATGTTACAAGAAAACCACCTTCAATCTTGATCGATTCGATACGGGTAAGGTAAAAGAGTGCATCCTCAATATCAGCTATTTTAATATCTTTAGATTTGAAAAGGTTTAGATCATGCTGATAACTTTCTCTGAGCTC
Source organism: Fibrobacter sp. (assembly GCA_012728995.1). GTDB lineage: Bacteria > Fibrobacterota > Chitinivibrionia > Chitinivibrionales > Chitinispirillaceae > JAAYEB01. The sequence continues at coordinate 12,588 of JAAYEB010000230.1, forward strand.
GTGAACAGAAAACTCCACCAGAACTTCATCTCCCTCTTCTGAAGTTTCGCGGGCTTTTCCGTGGAGATATCCTATTATGAATTTTGCAATGCCAAGTCGTTTTTCCAGCCGGGATTTGAGATTCTCTGTGGGCTGAAGGCATACTGCCGTAACGTGATTACTGTCGTGGTAGTGCTTGCGGATCATATTTTTTATTGACCAGAAGTTCAGAAGCTTTTTAATTTTGTGTGGTGAAACGTCCTTTAATCCTGCTGTGCTTATCTCCTCGTTGAATTTTTTAATATGATATACCTTTTCTTCATCATCTATTAATGACAGCAGCTTCCTTTCTATACCGCCAAAAGACTGCAGGATTTTCAATGAACGGTTCTGATTCTCTTTTTTATAGATGAATGCGGTAAGATCCTTTGAATCAGCTAATATTCTTTCTTCCCTGAGAAGATTTATTATACAGATAACATCTTCTTTTACTATCCCAAGGTGGTCAGAGATGTAATCAACCCGGCTCTCACCATCATCATCTTTATTAATTTTTCTGCTTTTACTGGAGAAAAGTTTCCTGATGATTCTGACAGCCTGCTCTTTCTGTTTTGCATCAAATCTTTTGGACATCTGAATTCTATCAATCGCTTCCTGAGCAGTCTTTGTCATAATACTACTGGCAAAAACCCGCGGCATGTTCTGGCCCCGTTTTAAATACCCGGACTCTTCAAGTGCTGCAATTGCAGTAGTGACACGGGTTTCGATTTCCCTCACATTTTCATCCCAACCAGCTTTACGTGCAATCTCAAGTGCCGAATTAGAAACAGTTGAGCGAAATCTTGTAATCTCTTTAACAGCCCTCCAAACCTGCTGAATCTCTTTAATATTCAGTTTAGTCTGATTAAGCAGAATAAAATGTTTACCCAGGTCTTCCTCGTTAAAAAGCACATAGCACTCAGCACTGATATTCTCATCCCGTCCTGCCCGGCCTGCCTCCTGCACATAGTTCTCAAGTGAATCGGATATATCGTAATGGATAACCATCTTCACATCTTTTTTATCCACCCCCATGCCAAAAGCGGAAGTAGCTACCATCACCTGTACATCACCCGATATAAATGCGTTCTGATTTGCAATTTTCTCTTTTGTATCCATTCTACCATGAAATGGTCTGGCATTAATTCCATCATCACTTAACCGCCTGGCAATTTCGTACGCTCTACGGGTACGCGAGACATAAACAATTACAGGACACTGCTTATTTTCAATAAGTGTCCGTACTGCACTGTATTTCTCTTCCTCATTCTCCTTTTCAATAACTTTGAATGTTAGATTGTCCCGGGTTGAACTTGCGCTGAAAAGTTCGAGCTCTATTGAAAGTTTATCTCTAAAATATGACCTGATATCTTCAATAACCTTCAGTTTTGCTGTAGCAGTAAAGCAGGAAACTGCAATACTTTCATCGAGATTTTTATTTTCCTGAATTTTTTTGATAAAATCACCTATGTAGAGGTAATCAACTCTGAAATCCTGACCCCATGAAGAGAAGCAGTGTGCTTCATCTATTACAAAACGAACCACATTTCTTCCCATTATTAACCGCTCCATTGTTTTTGACCGCAGCGATTCCGGTGAAATGTAAAGGATTGATGCAGAACCATCCTCTACCCGTTCAAATGATTTTGCTCTCTCTATCGGGTCAAGTAACCCGTTTATCGTGACAGCTTCAGTGATACCTTTGCTCTCGAGATTATCAACCTGGTCTTTCATAAGAGACTGCAGCGGTGAGATAACAACCGTAAGCCCCCTGACATTTTCCCCGGCCATCAAAGCCGGAACCTGAAAAGTAACAGACTTCCCTCCGCCGGTAGGGAAAATCGCTAAAATCGATTTACCATCAATTGCTGCTCTTGAAGCCTGTTCCTGAAGAGGTTCACCCTTATAAGAACGGTAGGAATCGAAACCAAAAAAACGTTTCAGCCCTTTGCGGACATCAAGTTTCTGGTTACAGTAATTACAACCGGTCAGACAGGGATTATTCCTGAGCAGGTGTATGATTCTCTGAACATCAGGAAAGCTTCTAAGCACCCATGGCGGAGTAATAGAATACTGATCACCGCAATAAATTATCGCCAGACTGTATGCAAGTTCAAGGGGATTTTGGGATATAAGTTTTGTGAGATTAACCTGTGAACAGATCCTATTATGAAATGTCCGGCGGATAAGATATTCTAAACTGGAAACACTGCTCTTGAATGAGAGATATCTGAAAAAAGCACGGAACTCTTTTTGATTCTTAAGCAAACAAAAAAAGATCTGCTGCAATTCCTCCGGTGCATACTGAAATGCGTTTACTTCATCATTAAACAAACTTCTCGCTTTTTGTGAATCATTGAGCGGATTATTAAGTTCCTCACTCTGCAGTTTCTCATCTTTAACAAGAGCATGGTAGGGTCTTTTAGGAAAGAGTAAAGGTGAAAGATAAAGAGTATCGATACAGTTGGATATATCTATACCAGCTCTGATTACTGAATCCCCGACATATTTCAAATCATGGTTGAAAATATTATGTCCGCAGGCAAACTGGCTGCCTTTGAGAAAGGATGTAAAACCTGGTATGGAAGATGAATGGTAAATTTCCCCGCTGTCTTTAATGCATCCTATATCAAGTACTTTAAGAGTTTTGGGGTTTATTTCTGTGTCGAAAAAGGCAATTGAAACCATGAAAACATGTTTTTTCTGTTCAAAAAACAACTCCAGCAGCTTACGCTGAGCACAAAAGAGGATCGTATGATTTAAGTATAAAATATAAAGTATAAATTATAAAGTACATTCATCAACACCGATAATTAAAGATAATCACAGGCAACGAGTGGAAAATAGGTTCTGATAATTTTCTGGGTCGCCGAGCGCACACGCCCCCCGCAGTAACGATTAAAAATTCGAAAAAAGAAACTCGAAATTCGAAACAAGACTATAAGATAAATTCAAAATCCTAAACACGAAATAAAACCAAAGAAAAAGCATGAAAACAAGCAGAAAAAATCAAAAAGCGAAACTCGAAACAGGAATAGAACAATAAACTGATATTGGGGCGTGTGGAAAGCTGTGAATAGCCCCGGTTATAGGATTTGAATAGCAAATATCTTTGTCTTTTTCAAATTTTCGAAGGCAACACAGCCCGCATTCTGACGTACCAAACCGCAAGTGTAGCAGTTGCTAATAAAGGGCGCATGCCTTACCAGATTATCATAATTTCTAAATCAGATTGAAATTCTGACGTAATGCGGGCGAACACGCCCCCCCGCGGTAATACATCGCACTATTTTCAGGTCTAATTCATTCGGAATTCAGATGAGTAATAGTTTCTGCAATATCATCAATCGCATATTGATCCGGTAAACGAATTTTCAGACTGAAACTTCCATCCTCCTCTGTAATCACAGAGTCCAGTAACCGCTTTTTCATCATTGCTACTTTTTCAGGATCAGCTTTTCTGTCATCAGGAATTAATGCCTTTGCAAAAGAAAAGAGGGCAGAAACAAGCTTCCCGCCCGAATTTTCCAGATCTTTTAAACGGGACAACCTTTTAGCTTCCTCTTCTACTTTTATTCTCTCACTTTCATCAACAGGCACCGGTGGTTTTACTCCAAGTAATATTTCAAGACGTTTTTTAAGATCATCTACTCCGGTTGTGATATTTACCATGTCTGCATCAGATTCCTGATCAAGAGCAGCCATGTAAAGATCTTTTTTAGTCGCGAGAGTAAGCAGCATTTTTTCCTCAAGTGTTTGTTCTGTAACCATCAGATAAATCTGAACACTGTATTTCTGTCCCATACGATGAACACGTCCAATTCTTTGCTCAAGAACTGCAGGATTCCATGGAAGATCTACATTGATTACTGTATTGGCACATTGAAGATTCAGGCCGGTTGATCCGGCGTTTGTAGTTATAAACAATCTGCATTTCTGATCATTTTTGAACCTTTTTACCAGCAACGATCTTTTCTTCTGTGGAACAGATCCGTCTAAACGCACATAATCGATTTTCAGTGGTTTTAAAATCTGTTTTTCGATTAATCCGAGCATGGTAGTCCATTCCGAAAAAAGAACTATCTTGCGATCCTTTTCAAATATTAATCGGTATATCAGTTCATGAAGTCTTTGAAGTTTACTGGAATAAGCCGGTTCTTCCTTGTTTACCAAAAAAGTACTGTCCGAAGCCATCCGGCATGCCAGCAACGCCTTCTGTAAACGCAAGAGATCCATCTCGGTAATGAATTTTTTATTTACAATTTGAGATACTGTCTGCATATTGGAATTGTTGATGTCAAGCTGTTCCTGAAAGGGTACCACTCTTACTATCTCCGTATGCCGCTCGGGCAACTGGGTAAGTACCATTTCTCGGGTCCTTCGAAGCAATACCGGTTTTATGATTTTCCTTAACTGGTCCAGATTTTTATAACCGGTTAAACGTCCCCGGCTATCTCCTATCCTGAATTGGTGCTCAAACCTGAAATCAGGCCCAAGTCTGCGGTCATCAATAAATTCAATTACCGAGTACAGCTCTTCAAGACGATTTTCAAGAGGTGTACCTGAAAGTACAAGCGCATACCTGGAACGCAAGCCTTTTATGACTCTGCTTGTTTTTGTTTCCCAATTCTTTATTCGCTGTCCCTCATCAAGTATGATAAAATCCCATTTAACCTGTTCTATTGTCTGAAGATCCCGTAAAACCTGTTCATAATTACATACCGTAAAAAAAGCTCCGTCATGGTATTGTGAGACACGATCCTGAGCTGTTCCAACAACAGTAACAGCCGACCTGTCACAAAATTCAGATATCTCGGATATCCATTGTGATTTAACCGATGCGGGACAAATTATTAACACACGTGAAACATCGCAATACCTTGCAAGTAATTCTGAAGCGCCAATACCCTGAATCGTTTTCCCCAGCCCCATATCGTCAGCAAGTACTGCCCGACCGTTTTCAACTACGAATGATATTCCTTCAAGCTGATATGGTAACAATTCTTTTCCAAGGAGATTAAATCTCAAAGGATGATTACATGGATCGGATTTTATCTCCTTCACAAGCTTTGCTACCTTTTGTTTATGAAGCTGTAATGCAATATACTGTTCTGCATCAGGGTATATAACCACATCGACACCTTTTGCGGTAAGCATACTGACAATTCTCAGCAATTCAGCAATATCAGTCAAAGGCTTACCCTCAAGATGTTTACAGCAATTCCTGACTTCCGATTCTGTGTCTCGTGGTAATTGCAGGCGAAGTTCCACACTTTTACCATATAACAGATATACTGAAATCAGCTCAGGATTAAAAGGCGGCATTTTTTTCCAATCGGGAAAACGGGCTCGGACCCTTTTGATTACATACATGATATGTTTACAAGTACCTAAAGTATTTTTCCTGAAATCCGGACAGGTGCAAAACGATTCTCCACGTTCCCAACCCCGTAATGCAACACGGTAGGATTTGCCGGATACTTTGCTTGTGACAATATAATCGGCCCACATCTTTTCACGGTCAATTGACTTTGCGATAAACCGTTCTTTTTCTGCCCGTTCCTGGCGTCTTAATAATTCTCTTTTTATCAGTTCGTCTTCTGTCAATTCCAGAGTATTTATATCTTCTTTGGGAGGTTCAGCCAGCCCAAGAGAACTTTTCTCTTCTAAAATTAGTGACAAAGCCGCACCTTTATGTACACAGTTAAAATCACATGAGGAACATATCAGACGCATTTTGTCAGACGACTTTTCATCCTCTATAATGGAAACATTACTGTCCGGAAGATTTAAACGAAAAACATTTGAAGACAATTTAACCTGGGATTCAATGTCAATATCCCGCTTGCCACCTTCCAATAAAAGTTTTTCACCTTGCGGACCAAGTATATTCTTTGCCTTGTTATAATTCATTCGTGAAAGGGTCTGAAAAAGCATAAAAAATAAAACTCCGTGAACTGAAAGACAGTTTTTTAACAGTCAACTTTCGTTTTTATGACGATTTTAAAAAAAATATATGCTGACACAATCACATGTCAGGTAAATTTTAAAAACGGCCTCACTCCTGCTAAACACTACTCCTTTGTTTACCCAGGGGTTATGTTCAACTTTCACTATGGACAATTCAACCCCTTCTTCTCCTCTGCATTTCTGTAGACTCATCACTACTACGAGCTGATTCGCCACTTTCCGACACCCGGGAGGACCTACAAAAGTATGTTATGGTTTTTAAAGATAAAATTAGAGGTGCATAACGCCAGAACATCTTTTTTCTTTATCGTTGTATTGAATTCAAAATCGAAATCTTCAATCGTTTTTAGCTGTGGGAATCGTGTCAGTTTGATTCTGCGGTTAAGAAGATTGCCTGTAACCGGCACTTAATTTTTGAAGGCAGCATTGCTCTCATTCTGACGGTACTATACCGCAAGTCGCAGCAGTAACTAATATAGGGCGCATGCCTTACCAGATTATAAAAACATCTTAAATCCGTATGAAATTCTGACGTAATGCAGTCATAAAAAACTCCTGTGAAAAAAGTTAGAAAAAATTATCACAGAAGTAAAAATGATTAAACTGCAAATTACACTAAAATTTGGCTAAAAATGTAATTTTTATCATGGTAGTGCATCCTGTCTGTTCAATGCTTTTGGAAAGAACCTGTGTACATTTTTATTTTCATTTAAAAATACTCATTCTTATTTCAATTATTTCTTTTAACTTTTTCTTCATAATTTCCGGTAACCTCCCCGAGTCAATAACAGCACTTAGTTTATCCTCTGCACGGATGATCTTCTTATAAACTTTCAGGTATGCTGCCCGTCCTATCCCCATGCTCTCGGCCAAAGTGTTGAAATCGGTCTTTTTGAGGTTCGATTTTTTCCCATTTATTGTCAAAGCAGATTCTTCCCGGTCCTCAGGAATTACTAAAATTGTAGAGAGTAAATCGTATGCAGGAGAAAACCGCATACCTTTTGGAGTCTCTATAATAGAGTAGTTTTTTAAATGCATATCTGAATTACCGGCAATGAAATTAAAAACGACTCTCTCGAAGAGATCAATCAGGTCAAGTCCAGGGTAGATAGAATGTTTACGCAACAGTTTTATCAAAAAATGGGTGCAGTGTTTTGGAATCAAACGGTTCTTCCTGTAAAGGCATTGTCACACTGATTTTATGAGCTGATGGTGACTTTAGATAAGTCTCTGCATAGTAAAATCTATACCCTACCTCATTTTCTTCTATATATCCAGCAAAAATATCTTTAAAGTAAACCAAACCCTTCTAAGTATTACCATCTGCATCCTCTACCTTTATTGGTCCGGCTTCGTAGCCAAATAATGAAAGAACTTCGTTTAATTTATCCATTCTGATAGTTTTTTTTCCCTGCTCAATATCGCGTATAAAACGAAGGCCAACCCCGGCCTTATTAGCAAGCTCTTCCTGAGTAAGAGACGTCTCTTTGCGTTTTTGCTTTAAAAATGTACTAAACGGTGTAGCAGGTGTGTTCATAGTATACCCGTACGGGACATTATTGCTTAGATTTATGTACTTTATACCCTTTCAGGTATATTTTTTCTTGTTCACCTATAAATATACCTTATCGGGTATATTTCTGCAATGATTATGCCATGCGACACCTCGTTTGCGTGCCTCTCAACATACTCCCTTATCCGCCTTCTTAAGATGGAGGCTTTTTTCCATCTGTTTTTATACCCAGTTTAGTACACACATTCTTCGGAATCGTAATAACTACCCTCAATTCTAACACAAAAGCTTCAACTCATACGAACTTCGAGTTTTATTATTAATCAGTCATTTGATTTCAGAAATACGACTGCCGAACAGGACTTTTCCCGTATACTGTAATCACCATATTACATTCGCATTTTAAGTGTTTTAATAAAATTACATTCATTTTATTTAAAATCAAGAGCAAGGAACAAAAACAGCAATTTCAGATTGAAACTATGGTCCGACCTGGACTGTTCTCCACTATTTCCAAATTCGGAAATTGCCCTGTAGAAAGAGTACCTTTTGCCGGATTAAGGTAACATAGAACTACAGGGCACATAACAACCTACCCAAATTGCTTGCCCCCGGAGAGCTTATAGTAGAATATTATTCTTGTTTGTATAAGATATCAAAATTCCTGTCAGTTAACCTGCAGAATCCTATTTCAGTAACGTTACACCGAGAACCAGCCGGTCACCCAACTCTGCCCACACTCCAAAGCTGGGGGTAAAAAGCCACCTGGCACCCACAGCGTACCCAAAAGCAAAATCCACCGAACCATCATTGTTGTTTCCTCCTAGCTCTTCGTATAATGCCTCGGATTCAGCATTATCGTAGGAGTAACGCCAACGGCTGATTTCCACTCCGGCACGCAGAACCACATAGGGGTCGAGCTTTTTGCCCAACTCACTAAGCTTGCCCTGCAATACCGGTAAACCAAAGGGATGAAATGCAAAACGCCCCAGGGGAAACATGCGAATGTAGTGGATGTCGTAGGCAGACAGGAAAAGACCACCAAAAGAAGACTTTTGGAAAGC
>JAAYEB010000231.1 GCA_012728995.1 Fibrobacter sp.
GATGTTGAGATGATAAGGCTTGAAGGCATCGCAGGTCTTATCGACAAGGTGATAAGATCAAGATGCCTGAAAGCCTTAGCGCTCAACAGATTACGATTTTTTGCCTCATCCAACTGCGATTTTTAGGATTATCAAGTACCCGCTTAAATCTTCATCAATTACCGCGCTGCTGCAAAGGGGGCATATCATGCCGAACCTGAAAATGTTACGACAACCGCCGGTTTATCTTTTTGTCATGATAGGTATCGTATTGATTTCATCCGCCTCTGCCGGCTGGGAGAAGATCGGCTTTGCGGGAAAAGAAATTCGGGCGCTTGCCGTCGGGCGTGATGTTCTGCAGGAACGACAGGCAGTCTATGTGCCGGTGGATGACAGCGGGGTGTTCGTGGCTTATGTTTCGACAGATTCGATATCCCGATCTCTGTTCGGTCATTCACCGAATGACCGGCCTGCCGGAAAAATCCATTCATTGCTGCTGGCGGAAAACAGCGCGACCATGCTGGCCGGTTCGGACAGCGGGCTCTATGGCGCTTCGTTGTACTTTGCATCGTTGCCGACGTGGAGAAAGCTATCTTTGAACTGTACCGAAACAGTAACCGGTATCGCAAAGAGTGACAGCGCATTCTGCGCAGTAACCGCATCAGGGGTGTACCGTACGAAAAGCGCCTATGGAACATGGCTGGCCTGTTCCCTTTCCGGAGCGCCCGTCCGCCCTGTTTCCGGTTCGGTGTTCACTGCTGTTGCTTCGTGGCCGCGCGGCAAGGGCTTCGTGGTCGGTTCCGCGGCCGCTGGAGCGGGTGTCCAGGGTGGACCGGTGATTTTCGGATCTGTTGATGCTGGTTCGTGGACCGGTAGCACCTGCAGGGCTGAGTGTACCTGCATCAACGGTTCGGTGTATTCCTTCGTTGCCGACACTCAGATCACCATTTATGCCGGGACTTCGAAGGGCGTTGTTCATGGTGTCGAATTTGAGACCAGCTGCTGGGGTGTTTATCCGCCGCAGCTTGAGATGCCGATACGGGATATGTGTCTCGCGCGAATGAATTCCTCGGGCATGCCGCCGGATGTGTATGCGGCGACCGACAGCGGGGTGTATTTAAAGTCAATTCAGACCACCGCCTCAGGGGCCTGGAACCGGCTTTTTTCCATGAAGACGTTCGCGGTTGAGGTCATAGAAGAGAACGGCGATCCTGTAATCTACGCCGGAACCGCCGACGGTTTGTGGAAATACACCCGGTCAACATCGGTTGCCGGAAGACATGGCGTTGGGCCGAATAAATATGCAGCGGAACGGACTATCCGGTATTCGCTTGACGGAAGAGTTATACCGCCAAAGAGCGCGGGCAGGTATCGCGGCGTATACATCGCACAGGTAACCACGGGAAGCGGATCGAGGCTTATAAGAATCATCGCCGCGGAGCATTGAATTCGGGTCCGGAGTGAGCAGCGTTGTCACGCGTTGGTATTTCAAAATGCTATCGTTGTACTCCCGAGATTTTCTCGATATATTTGAATAGCTACGGCAGCTTATTGTCTTAACCGGCTAATAGTGTCCTTTTTAAAGATATTCGGTACTGCCGATTCCAAGAAGTGGTTGTTAATTTCCCCAAAATTTTCTGCTGATATCGTAAACTTACCACGGATTATGGTATAACATTGGGCAGAGCCCGGTTTTGTATCTATGTTAACGGGTGATTTCTGTGCGAATGTAATAAACGATGCCGGGGAAGCCACAAGGGAAGTATTGGCTGGTTTCTTCCTGTTCAAACGGTTCTTTTTGTAAAGATAATACCGAAGTTTCTCAATAGAAATACCGTTTTCCTTACAAAAATCCTGCTGGGTCTTTCCACTTTACCTGAATTCCTGTACAATATTATTTGTATCCATTCTCCTCCATTCGTTTATTTTACAGAATAGAAGTAATATGGATTTTGATTCTCAGGAATTCTATATGGGGTTTACCGGATACTTACATTTGAGACACTGGTTTCTACAGGAGTAATGAAACAATGAATAAAAAATGGAATGTGTTGCTTTTATTGTTCACATTATCTTTAGTCCAATTTTCTTGTGTAAAAGATACTATAGTTAGCTGCCATTACAGATGTCTTTATGTTTTTGTTAATAACTCAGGGCAGACTGCTCAACTGACCTTAAGTTTGAAAGAACACGCAAGAGATGATGAAATTTGGATATCAGAAACACAATTTAGTGTTTTTGATAGCACTGTATTTATAGATACTGTTGATTTAACTTTTGATGATGGTGGTTCTTGTCGATTGGGGGTTAATGCTGATAAAGATTTTTATGGAATAGTGTACAATATAACTACCGGAGATAGCATTAGAAGCGGCGAAATTATTCCTTTTGATACAACTCTTGGCTATTTTGAATTCTGCTCAGACTGCATTTACGAGTATTCAGACACATTGATAATAGAATGAAAAATCATCCCTTCCCCCCTCACAAAATCTCATTCCCCCAACACGGGATGAGAAAGGAGTGAAGAGAGTCGAGAGACAAGATGAAAAGCAACGGCAAAGAGATTTCTGATTGCTGAAAGTGTTGCACGAGAAAAGAGTTATGCGTTTGCTCTAAGGGTGGTGCAGTTGTACCAATACCTTGTCGAGAAGAAAAAGGAATTTGTGCTTTCAAAGCAGATTCTGCGATCGGGAACCTCAATCGGTGCAAATGTTGAAGAAGCGATTGGCATTTCTGCTGGTGGTCTAATGCTTGCTCCAGATTATTCATTTTCAATGACGATGCACCTTGCACAAAATGCAGTATGGGAAGTTCAAGACAAATGTTTTTGGCCTGCAGTAGGGGATGCTGCTGTCGCAGATTTAAAGCAAACTGCTGTTGAAACTGCAGCTTTTCCATTGCTTGGGCCAGGGCCAATTACAACCACGGTGTCATTTTTTCGACACTTACGGCATTGGTTTTTACAGGAGTAGAGCAGATGAAAAGAATGTTCCTAACAATATCAGCAATTGTACTACTGGTAGTCACTTCAAGTTGCGTTAAACGTGACATTAAATCCTGTGAAATTGATTTTCAATTGACTCTTGTCAATAATGCAGCCAATTCTGTTGCTGTAAGTTTTAGCAGATTTGAAGAAAACAATATCGTAAAAATTGTATACGATAAAACAAAGGATACTGTTCATAATAATAGTAGCAACGATTTCAACATAAACTACCAATTTGAAAAAGATGGGAACTGCAACATTGGGAGTTCTATCGATAAGGATGTATTTGGATCGTTTCTAACCATTACGAGTGGAACAGACTCAAAGGAATATATCGTAGTACCCTTTGATACAACAGGTGGTATTAAGGAATTTTGTTCTGATTGTATCTACGAGTATACAGACACATTGATAATAGGTAAGCATCCGGTAAACCCCATATTTTAACATACCCAGCCAGTTACTTATCTTCTTGTAACGTTTTCCACTCAGGCATGAGGAAATTCTTTATATCGCTTGTTTTAGAGGCTGGAAGTTTTGTGAGCAGATCATTCAGGTAGATAAACGGATCGGTATCGTGAAGCTTTGCAGTAGAGACCAGAGAGTAAATCATCGCGGCACGCCGGGCAGCATCGTGAGATCCGTTGAAGAGATAATTCTTTCGTCCGATAGCCACCGGTCTGATTGCATTCTCAATGAGGATGTTACTTATCTCGATCCGCTGATCTGTCATGAAGGGCTCAATAGGTTGCCCGGGAATTCACGGCAAAAAAGGTATCATAATGCATGGAGGGAGTTATGACTGCAGCTTATGAGATTTACAAGGCGTACTGATATTCAATACATAAACAATCCCTCATTTCCGGCTTGATTTTTGTTCACTTTTATAGTATGTTCATTATTAGTGAACACTCAATATTAATGAACAAGGCCTCCGGATTATGGATATAAAAACCGAAATTCTGACCAAAACTACAGATAAACTCCAAAAAGATACCGGCATTTCGTTCAAGGTAAAAAAGCAGTACAATGATCATTTCAGGGATGTGTTGATTGAGCTGAAATGGAATAAAAGCACCTGGTATCTGGATGCTGAGGTCAATGGAACCATTAACCGGGCCATAATCGGCCGATTCAGGCAAAACGCGGCAGGTTTCGAGAATACTCCTGTTTTGATTACTACCTTTGTAACTCCCGGTTTAGCGGAACAATTAAGAGAACTTAAGATTAACTATATCGATACTGCCGGTAATGCATATCTGAATATTCCACCACTACTGATTAATATCCAGGGAAACAGACCCGGGGAAATCCAGGCGACCTCTGTAAGACTGTTCCGCACCACCGGACTTAAGATCATATTCGCGCTTTTATGTAATCCGGAACTGGAAATAAAGGATTACAGAACAATTGCATCCATGACAAATGTGGCCCTTGGAAGTGTTAACTGGATAATGAGAGATTTGGCACAAGCCGGATATCTGTTAAACCAGGGGAAAAATGGCCGAAGGCTTATCCGAAAAGATGAACTGCTGGAGAAATGGGTTTCTAATTACCACGAGCAGCTCAGGCCAAAAATTATCATCGGCCGGTATGCAGCTTTAGATAAGGACTGGTGGAAAAAGGTTGAGGATAAATATAATGTGCTCTGGGGATCGGAAAAAGCTGCCGGTATCATTACAAAATATTTGAAGCCTGAGATAACTACTATTTACATTAAAGAGTTAACTCCGGATTTTCTGATCAGAAACAAGCTTCATAGCACAAGTGAAGGGGACATAGAGATTCTGAAAAAATTCTGGCTTTTTGATGACCGGTGGACTGATCAGAATGTCGTTCCTCCAATACTCGTATATGCGGACCTGATCGCCGGCAGGTCTGACAGAAATATTGAAACGGCAAAGATTATCTATGACAAAGAAATTTCTGGACTTATCAGGCAAAATTGATCCGTTATTAGCCGAAATTCTCCATTTAATCAGCGATATTTCTGCGCAGAATAATATCCAATTCTTTATCGTCGGAGCTACTGCCAGAGATATTTTCTTTGAGCTGCTGCATAAGATCAAGTCACGAAGGGCAACTCTGGATCTTGATCTTGGGATTCATGTTGCTGCCTGGTGCTCGTATGAATCATTGCTGATAAAATTGACGGAAAGCGGACACTTCAGAAGGTCTAATATTCCACATCGTTTACATTATTACAAAGAAAAATATCCTGTCGACATAGTCCCCTTTGGCGAGATTTCAAAAGCCGACGGAACAATTACCTGGCCGGATAAGGAGCGGATGTCAACTCTTGGATTCATGGATGCTTTCAATGACTGTTATCAGGTTAAATTTGCAGAAAATTCGAATATTACCGTTCCTGTCGCCAGTCCTGCCGGTCTGATTATAATGAAGCTGATTTCATGGTCTGAGGCTAAGAGCAGAGCCGAAAAAGATGCTCAGGATCTGGAACTGATCTTTTCACATTACCAGGATTTATTTGAAAATTCTACCAGACTTTTTGATTATCCAGTGATTTTTGAATCTGTGCAGTTTGATGTTCAACGAGCCGGAGCTGTCCTGGCAGGAAAAGATGTCACGGTGATTCTAAAAGATGAAAATGCAAAAGAGGTTATCAGTAAAATACTCCGTAACGAAACTCGTGAGAATATTACATCACAACTGGCTATCGATATGATGACTAAGAACAGATTAAATGAAAATGAATATGAGGAAAGATTACAGCAGATTTTTGATTTTAAAACAGGTTTCTACCTTTAGACTATGTCTGAGTTGTGTGAGAGGGAGAGTGGGTTTTACCAGAAATAACCCTTTTCCGTAAGAATTGATTTTCTAACATCGTATAAACTTGCATCAATATTATTGGGATGTTTTTATGTTTATGAAAAATTGTATTATGATAGTCAGCATTTTAGTAATTACGCAAAAGGTACAAGGGAATATGCGGCATTCTGGTCATATGGTGAAGATGAGCTAAGTGAACTAGAGTTTCAAGCTATGTTAGATGAAGTCAAAGGAACTGATGGCAATTGGTTTGATGTTAGTAAACAAATTTCGCATTGGTAAATAAATTGTAAAAACCCCATGGGAAACCCTAAATGATTAAAACAAAAACACTTCTTTTTATGCTTTTCATATTATTAACAGGTTGTGACAATTGTGGTGTTAGCTCTAAAGCTTATACATTCTTCCTTTGTTTCAAACAGTATAATGTTTTTAATTATCCGTGTATTGATACTTTGAAGAGTGAGGACACACTTGTTCTAACTATCGTCGGGCCAATAGATAGGAATGAAGTTCCTTCTATGAGGAAAGTATCCGTATTAGCATATAGACCACCTCCTCTACCAACTCTAATACCAGAGTCAACAATTGTATATTGTGATAAGGAAATTAATACACAACAAGATACGGTTGTAGCGTTTACTAATCTTTTTGGAAATGTACAGGCAGAGGTTTGCATTGGAAACGATTTTCTATGTGACTGGAATCATATAACTTTTGGAAAGCAATCATTTAATCCTGGTTTATATACATTTTATCTAAGAGCAATTGATAAGGATTTAACCATTTATTATGATACATTAGTTATTTATTCACAATAGGCAACCATTTTATTAAATTTTTATCGCTACCATTCATAAATTGGCGAATAGAACCAGTTGTTATTTCGAGTACATTCCATTGTCTGGTAACAAGAGGGCCTTTAGTTATAGAATGGGAGGGATAGTGGTTAGAAAAACTTTTAAATTGATTGGTATGATCAAAGGCCGTAGAGGCTGCGTTTGGGGAATTCTTTACTAAAAGGTGAAATTACGGATATCGCAAAGACATTGTATGAAGGGATATCGAGTTGGTTCAAATAACCAGAGGTGGAGAAAAGTATGGCGCTTGTAAATTGCAAAAAATGTTTATTATTAATCATAATAGCATTTGCCCTGTTAGGGTGTAATCTGGGGAGTCAGAGTGAATACATCTATTATAGTGGTAAAATAACTCTGATAGATACAACCATTGTTCCTGAAAACATTGAGATATATTCGAGCAACTTGAATTTTGAATTGCTGGATCAGGATGGTAACCTAAAGCATCCCAGTTCAATTCCGAAGCATCCCGATAAGAGTGGAAATTTCCAAGTGGTTGAAACAACTCGTTCCCATGGGCCTGCAGTGACTGTTGAGCATTGGGAGTGCGGGCCATTGCGATTATATATTCGCCACCCAAAGTACAAACCATACTATGATAGTTTGACAAACGATCAGTTGCAGGAGTTGAGACAAAATGCTTCGGGCCAATGGGTGTTACCTGACATTATTCTTTACCCTGCACTATAATTTATGCTCTTTTCTCTCTTTCATGTAAACAATGAATAGATTTTTAGGTTTTTCGGAATGCTTTTGCCTTTTGCTCAAAATTACGGAATCAGGTCTGTTGCACTCCTCAGGGCAGGGCATTTTTCTTTTTGTTCCGATCAATAATAATTCGTGCTTTGACCTTGCCCTATAACCTGTTCCGATTCGATCTTTCATCCAAATTATGTTAGTTCTATATGTAAAGCCCCATTGATTGAGAACATACAATCCTTGTTCAAGTTCTGGACTTGTGACCCACAAAAACAGAACGGCATGTCTCGTGCAAATGTCATTAACAGGAAGAGCTGCAATTTCTTCAATGCTTCAGCACCACCGAACATTGAACGATGTATCTTAGTAACATGGATACTAAAAAACTGACCCACCCCCACGACAAGTTTTTTAAAGACGCTTTCAGCCGGGTTCAAACAGTGCAGAGCTTTATCGGGCACTACCTTCTCCCTGAGGAGTCTACACTTATTGATCTTTCAACACTGGAAGCGGTAAAAGACAGCCATATCAACCCCGATCTTCAGGAGCTTTTCTCCGATGCCGTGTACGCGGCCTCAGCTCACGGCAAACCTGAGCACGTGTACCTCCTTTTTGAGCATAAAAGCTACCCTGACCCAACGGTTGGGGTACAGTTGCAGAAAAATATCGCCATGGTGCTCCAGTATCACCAGAGACAACATGCCGATGAAGGTATTCCGGTTATTTTTACCATGGTAATCTGCCATGGCAAAAAGAGTTTAATCCCGTATAAGGGGCCGGTCTGCCGTTTTGTCCCATACCAGAATTGGCAGCCACTTTTTCCAGATCTCCGGTATACCTTTATCGATCTTCAAATCCTGGATGATGACCAGATAAAGGGAGACCCATATCTTCGAATTCTCTTTCTTACCCTCAAATACATTCACAACCCGGATCTTTTGGAGAAAATCAGGGATATACTCGTAATCTTTAGGGAGCTGGATAAAGATACAGGGGCTTATGAATACCTTTTATCGTTAATAACCTATCTGGCGGGAGCGGCACCAAAAAAATTGCTCAAAAAGCTTCTGGGTCGTATAAATCGGATCTTAAAAAAGGAGAAAAATCCAATGTCCAATATTATTGAGGA
>JAAYEB010000232.1 GCA_012728995.1 Fibrobacter sp.
TGCTGTCTGCTTCAGAGGGCGGCCTTATGATATTTCCTTCGTAATGCATAAAGGTTTAAAATATGATCCGGACAGCTTAAATGTCTATCTTATCTTTTACTTCAGGCTTGCAGTTCAAATTAACCCGAACATGGCATATAAATAAGGTATACCTGAAAGAACATGATTAATTTGCAATTAAATGCATTAAAGCTGTTACCAATGCGTGTGTAAAAATGCCGAACCGCTTCCACTTACGGCAAAAACAGGCATCTTAAGTACCGGCTTCTCATACCTGCATCTCCACTGATTTTCATAATATACGTTGAAGCTGAAAATTTTACTGGTGTAATATGTTTCGAACGACCTTTTAATACCGCAGTAGAATAAACCTGTTTTCCGTCAAGATTAAATAATTGTACTTTTATATTTTCAAATGCATTGATTACAAACCCTTTTCCTTCACGACCAACTGTAAACTTTGAATTATGATTCACGATCAATGTTTTTTTGACAGCAGCAACACCGTTAAACACAGCCGGGTCCCATCCCGAGGGGTTATATTGCGGTTCAGTCAAATCCGGCATCTGCCAGGTTACAGGCTCAAAACGGGTACCGTCAGGCTCCACTCCCCAGACTATTACACCGTTTTCATATGCAGGAATGTTTTTACATCCTGATTTATCTACTATATTAGTAAGTCCCTCAAATGACGGGTCATTGGAAGGATCCCAGATATTCTGGGTAGCCGTCTCGGGAAGACTTATCCTGAACTGAACCTCCCTGCGATAAGCAGACTGCCCTCCAGGAAAAATCAACTCTCCGTCGAAAGATATTTCTGTATAATAAATATCTTCACTCCCATTATATTGTTTCAACTGACTGACATTTAAAGTATCACTGCACAGGTGACAATTCCTGAACTCCACATTTACATCAGAAACATCATATCCAGCTTCAAATATCTCAGATAAATTTACAAAGTATTTTATTTTCAAATTCCGGGAATATCTTGCCGGCCAGGTAGTTTTATTCATTACAGTTGCAGCGATTTCGGTAAACCTGTCCCCCTGGGTATTAATCTTTGCAACTACAGTATATTCCGTATCGCGAACTGCAGGTTCCGGAAAATTCTGTAGTGCATGACAGTCATAATCGATTGCCAATCTTGCCAGAGCCGAACTGAAACCGGCGTTATAATCTGTAGCAACCTCATTTTTTACTGCGTCAAGGCGCTGATCTTCATACGAGCCATCCTGTCCCGGCCCACCTACAAGCGCTCCGTACAATACATGACGCGATTTTTCAGGTGTCCGTCCATTATCGTCAAGATACGGCCCATGCATGCTTCGGTGATGAGGTTTTGTTGGCGGGTTGTGTCCAAAACCACACACATAGCTTCTATTCTGTTCATTATCCCCCAGAGCATAATCGATTTGACTTTTTGCCCAGTTATAATAACTTTTTCTTTTCTGTTCCGGAATATCAGGACAGTCACTGTAAACAAATGATGTAAAGGCAACGGATGCCGCATAACGAATTGGTCCCCACTGACGAATCCATGCAAGCCCACCTGGGGTATAAGGCACCCCTTCATCACGGCTCCAGTTCTCTTGACCATTTAGACGTGCCTCATACCCATAACTCCACCAATCGAGCCATCTCTGCGAATCATTATGGTACTGTTTTTTATTGGTTATTTTTGCAAGCAACACATAACATCCATATGTTTTATCATCCCAGGATAGTGCCTCCATATACTTTGGAACAGCACTCTGAGGCTCTTTGGGTAATTCGGTATACATTTTTTCTGCTTTGGAAAGATAAGCCTTGTCACCTGTTGCAATAAAAAGCCACAGCGCCCCCCATACCAGTTCGTCGATATAACCGCTCCATGATTTATAAAAATCAACAACATCCGGCATCGCTTCATGATACAATCCACGGTAAGTATCCGCAAATTCATAAAGCTCTTTTGCGTGGTTTAAAAGTTTATCTGCATACTGCTCATCGGTTCCCCGGAAAAGCAGTGAAGAAGATGCGAGAGCTGCAGCAGCTTCAGCAGCCAAATCGCTGCCGGGATTCTGTGCATCAATTTTAAATGAAGGCCTTTCGTTGGGAAACACTTCCGGAGCACCCCACCATTTATGATCAGTCATACCGATCCCGATCTGACCATAAAATTCATTTTTTGCGGTATGGCATTTTACCAGATAATCAGTTACCCATTTGATATTCTCGAGCAGCCATCCCCATTGCCCGTGTTTCTGATAACCTTCCGGGTATTCCAAAGCACCCCATGCAAGTAATGTAACTGATGATGCCATGGGGAAATTGAATTTCATGTTATCACCGGCATCATACCACCCGCCGCTTAAATCGTGCCCCACATCACTGCCGTCATCAATCGCCGATGATCCACGCCATTCCACACGGTTATTCTCGGGGAGTTCACCTGAACGCTGAACCTCATAAAACCACATCGACTTCTGAAGTACTTCGGCGTAGTTGTATTCTTGAGAAAGACATGTACCACAAAATAGCACAAATAGAATATGAATCTTTATGTGACATTTTCTGAAACTGTACATGATTTCTATCCTGGACCAAAGATTTAAACCTATTTTGTATTATTTTATCAAATAGTTTAGTAAGAATAAAACAATTTTGCGTTCAGATCATGATCAACCGGTTACAAGCGCGCTTATCTAATGAGAACATTGTAAAAATAA
>JAAYEB010000233.1 GCA_012728995.1 Fibrobacter sp.
ATCCTTCGGCTACGCTCAGGAACCGGTACCCAAAATGCCCTGGCGGCCATGTTTCGCTAATCACCTGCACAACTAAAAGATTTGTATGTAAAAATTTTAGGGTTTTAAACAGTAAGCGGCTTTTAAACTCGCCCGCTCTGAAGACAGTTTTAAAACTCGCTCAATAAGTAAACGACAATAGCGGGACTCGAACAGTAAAAGCCGCTTTTCTTATGTGCAGGTGATGCTCAACATAATGGCCGCGGAATTCTTATTTTCTCAATCTACTGAAGTAGATATCGATTAGACAATATAGTTTTCTTAGGGTTTCATATATTATAACTAGTGTAAATTGATGTTTATTACGGGGCGAACGGCAGTGAGCCCATACGCAATTAAAGCTTATTATTAGGATTCCGCCCCAATCACTGGCTATGAGCACTTCTCGCACGCTCTTGTTTCTGCGCTTATTGTTCGAGTCCGCGAGTTTATAAGCGCTTCCGCGGGCGACAAGTGCGAATGTTAAAGCCAGTGTGGGGCTCTCAGGGCGTTCTTTCCCCCTTTCTTTCGCCCTGGAAAGAAAGGGGCCGTCGGAGACATCCGGGCTTTCGCGCCCGGACGACGAGGTACTTTTTCCAGGGCAAAAAAGTACCCAAACCGCAAAATTATATAATATAGCAAAGCCGAAGGCTAAACTCCTTACGGTTAAAGAATGGCAATGACAAAAGTGCCCTTGGCGGCCATGTTTCGCTTATCACCTGCAAATAATAACAGTAAGTAAAGTTTTTAGTGATTTAAAAAGAAAGCGTCTTTTAAACTTGCCCGCTCTGAAGACATTTTTAAACTCGTTTAATAGGTAAATTAAGACAGCGGGACTCAAACAGTAAAAGCCGCTTTCCTTAGGTGCAGGTGCTGCTCAACATCACGGCCGCGGTGAACCTGTGTTTTCTTAATCCACTGAAGTGGAAAAAGTATGAAAGTTTACGAATGTGGAAATTACCATCTTAAACATTACTATCCTGCTGTCCCCCGTCTCCCTGCGGGAGAAGGGGGACCGGGGGGAAGAGGTCGAAGAAAATTCCAAATCTCAATAAGAAGTAAAATATCAAACAAATCCCAAGCAATAAAAAACCAAATTCACAAACCCGGATTAAGCGACATCTTATTATTAATTGTTCAATTCATTAATACGGGAAAGTTTGTAATTTGTATCTTATTATTTACGCTTTTATCCGATTGTTTGTAATTTTAATCCTATTGTTTCTGATTGGTTCCCGATTTCTCTTTAATTCTGAATTATTCACAGGTTCCCACACGCCCCCAAACAGGAGTTGCAGAGCTGCAATAAACTGCCGCGGGGGTCGTGTGCGCTTGGCCATGATGATAAAAAAGATCAAGAGCCCGGCTTCGGATTTACAAAGCCGGGGCTTGGAAACTATCGAATCAGCATGATCTTTGTTGATGCTTTTCCTGATGGTGTGCGGAGCTGAGCCAGATAGTGGCCTGAAGCAGGAATTATCGAACGTATATCCATGGTTTGTATTCCAGAAGAGACAGAATTAATCTGGTAAACTTTTTTCCCTGAAAAAGTAAAAATATCAAGGTGAACATTTTGTTTTACAGGAGTATACACAGATAAGAGACCCTTTACTGGATTGAAATCAAGTGCAGGTTTCTGAAGAATTATATGCTTATTACCTGTTGATATTTTTGAGTCAAGTGAAGGTTCTTTGCCGTAAGGATAGACAAATCTTACATCCTCAAGCCATGCTTGCTGCTTTGGGCTCCATTGCCATTCTGTTTCACTTTCGAGTAAACCTTTTTCATTATAGGAATAGACTTTACGGGTATCGAAATTACAGCCGATTTCGTAATCAGTTAAATACCCGCAGCAATCATGATTGTCTTCACCCATATAGCACTGTTCGATCTCTTCAATAATTCTGTCTGAATTATCCAGATGCCCAATTCTTCTTGAGCAGGAATACCATTCATTTGTTTCGTCGTCGAGAATTTCCTCAAGGCAAATAATGATATTATCTGTACTGTCTTTTACAGAAAATCTGTTAAATGGTTTCCAGCTATCATTTTGACAGTCAAAATAGAATTCTTTGTAAAAGGGTTCCTGAAATGGTGATATTAAAGTATCTTTGCTGCCTTCACCAAACCATTCACCGGTTTCTTCATCTAACGATTTTTCGAAGAATGATTCTAATATAGTTCCGTTTTCAAACCAGTATTCCTCTGCATATTCATCAATAATCTCCCACTTTGAAGTTGTGGGGTTCCATTCGCATTCACTGCCAATGTATCTGGTTATTTTGCTGTTATTGAGATATTCGACGAATTCTATTGTACCTTCACCTTCCCACTCCTGTAAATCCGGATCAAACCACATGTCATAATAGCTGTATTGTGCATGAAATGAGTTGTCGGAAAAAATAAATTTATCCAATTCCTGTAACTTCCATTCGCCCTCTATATCGACCAGTATACTGTCGTACAGGACAAAATCATTTTCCATGTAACGGAAAACTTTATAAACACCTTCATACCACGTATCTGAATATGAATCCCACTCGTCTACACGATACTCTATAGTGTCATTTAAATTGGATTGTCGAATCCAGCGAGTCTTGGACATCTCGGATGAATCTATTGTTCCTTCCTGTGTAAATATCAGGTACTGGTAACTGATAAACCCATCATCAGTCTCTTCATTGGCAGTAAAATAAAATCTTTTGGATGTTTCACTGTATGAAGCGTCCCGGAGAGTGATTTCATTTCCATTATTATCTAAAGTATCTATTTTGCCGCAACTCATGTATGAAAGTTTCCATGATTGACTGCTGTTATCCCAGTCCCATTCTGAAATTCCTCTCCTGGTTAGATCCTCCGGATAAATAATCTCCCATTTAGTGTCGTTTACCCACTTGCTGCCATCCCAATTCTGAGATTGTTCAAATGATGGTTCCAGTTCTTGACCAAATATGGTGCCTTTTGTACTGTAGACAATCGAATCCCGCCTTACTTTTTCCCATTCCTGGCCGTTCCATCTTTCCTCAATATACACCTCAGAAACGGTATTGGCGGCTGTTTGTCTTTTTGCCAGACTGTGGTTTATCTGTTTGGATTGTAATGAAATATTTCTTTTTTTTAGATTCCGTAATTTTTCAATACGATATTTCATTACATTTTTTTGGGCTTGATTTGGTGAAAAAGAGGCAAAGGTTTGGGTTGTCATGGTTAGAATGAAACACATAAGGACGGAAGTAAAAAGCTGTCTGGTCGAATCCATATTAGAACTCCTTTTATAATGTCATTTGGTATTTGTTATAATAACATTTATATAAGTATAATACAAGAAAAAATCGTATAGAGATTATATTTACGTATAAAATGATAATCTTTGTCATAGATACAATTGTCAATTCAGATAGAATATAAGTATTGGGAAAAGGAAATGATCGCGGAGCGTGGAGTTCAGATTGCGGTAGTGGAATAAGGGCTCTTTTCATGCGAGATGGGGGATTTAAGGAAGAATTCAAAGAAAAAAATCCAATTTTATTTTTCAACTCTGGAGATTACATCGGGTTCAGGGATAATTATTCAGCAATTCTGCTGCACACAAAAGGGTAAACATTTGTTTATGGCAGAGAAAATGCATGATAAAATATTCATTATAAAGGTAAGCAATGGAAAATCGGTCAATAATTAACGTTACCTGATGGAGAAAATCATGATCCGGTTAATATCGTTTTTACTGGTAGTTTCAACAGTTTCTGAAGCATTTGATGGTGACAGCATAACAGTTCAAAGATTGATAGATCATGAAATGAGGCTTGACTATCTTGAAAAAATGGAAAACATACGAAAAACTGAATTTACGAATTTTGAAAAAAGCGCAAAAAATAGTTTTGAAAGTTTTGTTCTTGAGGTCCGTAGAAATAACAGATATATAGGTATAATCAGCACTTTATTCAGTTTTTTGTTTATTGGTGGCGGGTTTATACTTTTTTTCAATTTTAAAAATTATGCAGACAAAAAAGGTAAGGAAATACTCGGTAGCGCTCTTAAGAAAAATGAAATTGCAATAAATGAGCTGCTGATGCAGGAAAATGAAGAACATCAGTTGAGAACAAAAAAGAGGATACTGGTGGTTACACCACAATACTCTGATAATGAATTTATAAGGCGTTTTTTCAGGGAAATGAGTTTTAATCCAGCAAATATTCATTACGAGACATTTAAGGATAACATTCCCGAAGGCAAATACGATCTTGTTCTGTTTAATGATGAAACCGGGGG
>JAAYEB010000234.1 GCA_012728995.1 Fibrobacter sp.
AGCCCAAAGTCCGGTTTCCCATCAGAGTCAACAATTACAATTTCTCCATCCAGAACACAATGTATTTCAATTTTTTCAAGATCCTCAACTAAAGCAGGGAAGTGTTTAATAAAACTCAGTCCATTTCGGGAGTATAGCTTTACCGGCTCTGTTGCGGTTTCTCCTATAGCGCGATATCCATCCCATTTTATTTCAAATATCCAGTTTTTCCTGTTAAATGGTTTGTCAGAAATGTCTGCAAGCATTGGATGCACTGGGTGTTTGGGACTACCCTGAGGGATACCGCAAAGATCGGTTTCTGAAATATTGTATGTTGACGTAAAGGAGTCGCCGTTACTTGTCTGATCACGGATATCTTCTATAGTTCTGTTTGTGCGGACCGAGCGATCGTAAACCAGTATATCATTCGTGTTTGCAAAACTATCCGCTTTTTTGATCAGAAGCCAGGTGTTTTGATTGCTGTATTTTCCCGTTTTTACAAGATGAAACAATCCCTTAAGTTTGATACCGTTGAGATTAAATGTTAACTTACCGTTATCAATTTCAGCCTGAACAGCTTTTTCGGTTTCACTTCGATTATTGATCAGGGGAAGACTGTACCATCCTTCATCCCAGATAATCACAACTCCGGCTCCATAATTACCTGGAGGAATTACGCCTTCAAAATTGCGATAGTTAATAGGGTGGTCTTCTACCATAACAGCCAGTCGTTTATGTGACGGATTCATGGAGGGGCCTTTGGGAATAGCCCAGCTTTTAAGAACACCATTAAGTTCGAGACGCAAATCGTAATGAAGATGAGAAGCCTGGTGTTTCTGGATAACAAAACCAGGTTTATCTTCATCAGTACTATTCTTGAGCGGCAATGGCTCATTTGTATTGTGAAAGTTTCGTTTCTTACCGTACATCTCAAGAGACATGGAATTTATGCAGCTTCTTTTCGATGTTGAGCCATTTCCAGACTTTTACTTAACTTTGAAAAAAGATCTGTTACTCCAACAGGAATTGGTTGTGGCTCGACAGGTGCAGCAGGAACTTTCCCTTCAATTTTTTCCTGAATGATTTTCCTGAGGTCTTCATAGTAGGTGTCTGTATACTGCTGTGGAGTCCATTTTTCTGTGAGCTGATCAATAAGTTTTATTGCCATTTCCAGTTCACGTTCGTTTATATCAGAAATACCCGGTTGTGGTAAAGCAAGTTCCTTTGAAGATCGCAGTTCATCTGCAAAACGCATCTGGTTGAGCACTATTGCATTTTCTTCCGCTTTGATAAGAGCCATGTGTTCACGGGTTCTCATTACATACCTGCCTATGCCGGCTTTCCCGCTTTTACGAAGTGCTTCACGAAGAAGGGCGTATGCCTTGGCTGCTTCTTTAACTGGTTCAAGAAAATATGGTTTTTCGAGATATTTCTGATCAACTTCATCAGCTTTAACAAATGAAACCAAATCTATTGTCTGTGATTTATGAACACTGGCCCTTTTAAAATCTTCACTGCTTATAATGACATAATCTCCTTTACGGTACTGATATCCCTTTACGATTTCGTCATTTGGAACTTCTTCACCGGTTTCCCTGCATACACGTGCATATCTGATTCTACATCTGTCAGCTTTACGGAGAAGATCGAAATCGATTCGGTGGCTCCTGGTTCCGTCATATATTTTGACCGGTATGTAGATAAGACCAAAACTGATAGCTCCCGACCAGATTGCACGCATTACTTTCGCTCCTGCTTAAACCGGTTCAGAATTATATCTGCTGCGATTCCATCGATTTGATATATTTACCCATAACTGCAGCACTGTTGCAGCGTGAACGATGCACAAAAACCTGGCCTGCAGAAGATCGGTTCTGATCCATTCCTTTCCATTTGTTCATCACCGGTTCCTGAAGTGCACGGGAAAATGAGAAAGATAAGACCCAGGGTGTGTCTCCAATACCGTTTATTGCATTAAGATTCTCAGTAGCCTGTTGTGGAGACTGGCCACCAGAAAGAAATAAAATCCCTGGAAGAGCGGCTGGAACTACCCGTTTTAAAGTCCTGACTGTCGCTTCAGCAACTTCCTGAGCACTGGTTTTTTGAGAAGATTGTTTTCCGGGTAAAACCATATTTGGTTTCAGAAGAATGCCTTCTATATACACTCTATGATTATAGAGTTGACTAAAAACACTCTTTAAAACCAATGATGTAACCTTTTCACAAACAGAAATATCATGATCTCCATCCATTAATACTTCAGGCTCAATTACAGGTACGATTTCTGCTTCCTGACACAATGATGCATATCTTGCGAGTACATATGCATTGGATTCAATACAGTACTGAGTAGGGAGATCCTGGTTAATTTTAATTACAGCACGCCATTTGGCAAATTTTGCACCAAGATTACGGTATTCATTAAGCCGTTGCGATAATCCATCGAGACCCTCGGTTATCAATTCTCCAGGAAAAAGACTAAGTGGTTTTGTTCCTTTATCTACTTTTATTCCCGGTACGATACCTTTATCCATTAATAGACGTGGGAATGGTATGTCGTTTTTTGAGTTCTGACGAATTGTTTCATCAAAAAGAATCACCCCGGATAAGTAATGCTCAATACCTTCGGTTTCAAAAAGCAACTCGCGGTAGGAACGGCGTGTTTCGGGAGTTGACTCGATCTCAAGTTTGGCAAATCTTTTTCCAATAGTGCCAAAACTTTCATCTGCTGCAAGAATACCTTTACCTTCAGTGAGTATGAGCTGAACAGTTGACGAGAGGGCTTGATGATTCATATAAACTCCAGTTGAAGTTGTGTGCAAAAGCTGGTGGATATCTAAAGAAATGAATAGCAAAAACTGTGTCGCAGGCAGAAGAAAGGTTATTAGTACCTTGAAAGAGACATTAATTTATGATAACCTTTGAGGATGGCATTACAG
Source organism: Fibrobacter sp. (assembly GCA_012728995.1). Taxonomy (GTDB): domain Bacteria; phylum Fibrobacterota; class Chitinivibrionia; order Chitinivibrionales; family Chitinispirillaceae; genus JAAYEB01. The sequence goes on from JAAYEB010000234.1 coordinate 2,919, forward strand.
CAGAAAGGGCTTTGTGGCTATTTAGGCATCCACACATTATAAATTATGAATTATGAATGGTGAATTATGAATGGTGAATTATGAATGGTGAATTATGAATGGTGAATTATGAATGGTGAATGGTGGAAATTAAAAAAATATCCGGGACAAACTGCCCAGAGCAGTATTAAAGAAGAAAGTGGCAAAATATTGATACACCACGCATAGTAGAATATCCGACTTAATTCACAATTCGGAATCGGACCCCGATCCCGAATTCCGGGTTCCAAATCCGATTGGGGATATTAGACTCGAAATACGAAACAAACACGCATAGTAGAGCGTTTGATTCATATGATGTCTGGTCAGAGACACGGTTTAACGGGCATTAGCGTGATACAAAATTGCTCCAGCCATATTAGTAACAGTTCGCGTAAAGGAATTGTTATTATTCAGTTTGTAATTATTTTGCCTCCAAAAAGTTTCACAAGATCAGATGCAAAAGAGGGGAGAGAGGGATCTCTTGCACCCATAAGTAAAATGCAATCTCCCTGTTGTGCTGTGGTTTTAATAGAGTTCAATACAATATCTCGATCTGCTGGTGCACAGGCTTTGAAACTATTCATGCTCAGTTCATTAATTAGATCCTGTGAGGAGATATCTTTTTGGGCGGTACCTCCAGCATAATAGATAGGGAGAAGGTAAAGAGAGTCTGAGTCGGTTAGAGATTTCTGAAACACTTCTATGTATTCATTTTTAAGAAAGCGGGTAGGTCCATAACCATGCGGCTGGTAGATTACGAACAGTTTGTTGGAAATACGCCGTGCAGCGTTGATTGCCGCTTTTATTTTTTCAGGGTTATGTGCAAAATCATCAATTACTGTAATTCCCTGTTTTGTTTTGTTAATTGAAAAACGACGTGTAACGCCCTGAAAACTCTTTACTGCTTCTTCAAGTTTCTGTTCATTACACGACAGATATTCACATGTACATAGTGCAGCAGCGCAGTTTGATAAATTATGTAATCCTGGCAGTGGCAGAACGAAATGGGAGCTGTTATGAATAAATTGAAATGAAAGAGGATCGGAATCTATTTGTTGTGGAGTCCAGTCTGCCTCAGTATTCAGACTGAAAGTTAAAGTTTTTTTAATATCGGTCAGATTCGGGTCATCTGCATTTACGATTGAAACTACAGACTGATTTGCAAGTTTGTCAAAGAGCGAAACAACTTCGGGGACTGTTTTATGATCTTTGGATACGTTTAGAAACAGGCTGATAAACGGTTTGTATTTAATAAGTGAGCCGTCGCTTTCATCAGCTTCAATAATCAGATACCGGGAATTTCCCTTATACGCATTTCCGATAAACCCTTTTTTTTCGAGGCTGAGTAAATTCGCGCCGCTTATTAATGAAGGATCCAGTCCGCAATGGGTCATGAATTCAAAAATCATGGCAGTTACGGTTGATTTACCGCTTGTTCCGGCTACAGCAACAGTTTTTTTTGAGCTGACAATAGCAGAAAGGAGATCGGAGCGATGTACGATTTGAACCCCATGCGATTTTGCAGACAGAATATCCGGATTGGAATCTTCAATTGCGCTGGATATGCATAAAATATCAGTATTTTCACTAACAGCAGATCCGTTTTGAGGATAAAGGCTGCATCCCGTATATAGAAGTTTGTTGGCGATTTCTTCAGTATCTTTACTTTTATACATCCTGTCTGAACCGGATATTTCCAATCCGTTCCATCGCAGGTATTGAGCAATTGCACTCATTCCGCTGCCAAAGATACCTGTAAAATGGATTTTGCTGCAATGCTTATTATTAATCAATATAGACAACGGTTCCCTCCTTGACAGAATCAAAAAGCTCAATTATATCATCATTTTTCATGCATATACAGCCGTGTGACATTGGTGTACCAATCAGGTCTTCATGGTTTGTGCCATGAATGTAAATGTATCTTTCAAATGAATCTATTCCAGGCCCACTGTTTATACCTGTTTGAAGTCCTTTAAGACGGAGTATTCGTGTAAGGATCAGGTTCTCTTCATTCATACCGGGATGCCAATTGACACCTGTATCTATACGGCTGCGAAATATTCGTCCCGGTGGAGCATCATCACCAATTTTTTGCACTATGAAATGAATTCCTGGCGGTGTACAAAAGGAGTTTTCCTTGTTGCCTATACCGTAGCGTGATGTTGATATTTTGTATTTTTTAATAAGAGCAGACTTCTTCCACTGGGACATGGTTTGTGCATGGGAATCAACTGTCAGTATTTGATTCGGTATATAATTGAGTTCGTTTTGAATAATACTGCTTATTGTAGAAATTTTATGAATCATGGCTTATATTTAGTAGGTTTTGATTTATGGACATAAATATACCAAAATAATACAATAAAAAGAAAGTAGTTTCAATTGTTAAACATTCAGAAATGGGGTTTTCAGATGGATGCAGAATCTTTATATCCGAAAAACAATGACGATATATGGAGAATATTCAGAATTATGTCTGAGTTTGTTGAGGGTTTTGAAACCCTGTCTCAGGTTGGTCCCTGTGTTACAATTTTTGGTTCAGCCAGAACACCACAGGAACATGACTATTATAATATGACTGTTGATGTTGCCAGGCTTCTGGCAAGAAGTGGTTATGGAATTATTACAGGTGGTGGGCCGGGGTTAATGGAAGCGGCTAATAAAGGGGCTGCCATGGAAAACGGGAAATCAATAGGGCTGAATATTCAGTTACCGTTTGAACAGGTACCTAACCCATATATTAAACAGTTGCTGAATTTCAGACACTTTTTTTGTCGTAAAGTAATGTTTTTGAAATATACTTCAGCAGTAATTATCATGCCGGGAGGTTACGGCACACTGGATGAAATGTTTGAAACATTAACACTGGTTCAGACCCAAAAAGTAGCAAGTTTGCCGCTGATTCTTATGGGAAAAGATTACTGGGATGGACTTTTAAAATGGCTTCAGGACACTATGTTGAAGCATGAGTATATTGTTCCGGCAGATCTTTCGTTGTTAAAGGTTACTGATGATCCTCAGGAAGCAATAGATCATATTAGCAAGAAGAAAAATGCGAAAAAGGTTACTCCAAATTTTATCTGATGGTTATGAAACCTGGAAATATAACCAAGTTTACTTGATTGAAATTCCCGCTGCCTTAAACTGGTCCGGTGCTGCAATGAAGGACGACTGTAGTAGAAAGGGAATATTGGGTTCCCGTAAATATTGACATGTTTGTGTTTAATTTATATTATTATAGATGTAACAGGGTCAATGCTGCAGTAAAAATGTTGATTACGTAAGAGCAGCAAAGGTTGACAAAAAAGCAGACGCGATTAATTTACACAGATCAATGATTTACTGTTGATCTGTGTTTCATAACATTCTGGATAGTGATAACCAATTGAACGGCTTATGCCTTGTTTAAAGTACGAATGGCGGAAGTGACCACTACTGTAGAATCGTAATTGAGGCTGTGAAGGGTTGTATCCGGCAAATGGTTGTTAAACATGATTGAGACTTGCACATCAGCAATGTGAATCTGTAAAATGCTGGTGTCGAGGCAGAGCTTAAAAAGTTTCATAATGTTTCGAAACATTTTTTACCCTTCAGAAGGAGGTTGTGATCGTGGTAAAACAAAAAGTAGCTGCTATGAGGAAAGATGCCGCAAAGAAAGCTGGAAAAGCAAAACCTGTTAAAAAAACAGCAGTGCCAAAAAAGCAGGTTAAAAAAACTGCCGGGAAAATGACAAAGAAAATAGCGCTTTCAAAATCCCCGATAAAGAAAACTCCTCTTAAAAAAGCTGCAAAGAAGGTGGTTAAGAAAGCGGTGGGTAAATCAGGAAATAAAAAAGCCACGGTTAAAAAAGCCACGGTTAAAAAAGCCACGGTTAAAAAAGCTGTGGTTAAAAAAGCTGCGGTTAAAAAAGCTGCGGTTAAAAAAGCTG
>JAAYEB010000028.1 GCA_012728995.1 Fibrobacter sp.
AATTAAACCACCTGCTGCAAATCCTATTGCACCACCAATAATCGCACCTATGAAATAGTTTCCATCAGGATCAACCATTATTACAGGATTCGTTGAATACCCATAAGGATTTAAATATTGACCTGCTACGTCAACTGCTAACCAAACACCAATATCCGGATCATAAACCCTCGCACCGAAATGATAACACTGAATTCCTGTAACTCCATTGGCACTATCCTCCCCTTCCTGGTCAAACTCCTTCCCGGTAAACTTTTCCCTCGCAGGAATTTCCGGTGCGTTTGCAATACTGTCAAGAGGATCCATTGCCCCGTATGCCTGGTATGCCACAGCTTCTGTTATCTGATCCTGGCTGTTTATTACCATTCTCGTTGAACCTAAATGATCTTTCAGATAAAAATCGTAACTGTACTCTACTCCACTGTCTCCATATGTCTGAAATATCCTGCCATCACTATCTATTGAAACAGATTCCAGAGAGAATGAACTGATGTAACTGGTTGTTATTGGTTCTGGTACTGAATTAAAACCTGATAATCCCTCTTTTATAGTAATTTTCAGGCATTTATTTCTTTTTCACATATTCCGGATGAGCTTTTTTCATCCAGTCTTCAACATCATTTTTCAAATCAATTACAAATTCAATTATTTCATCTGCATCATGTACAGTTGCTCCACCAACATAGTCGTACTCAACAATATTTCTCTTGTTTCTGCAACTGTTAAGATAATCTGCATCGTCTTCCCTTTCCGGACCAAGTATTAACGGCAAAGCTTGTATGGTTCGGTAATGAGCCAGGTTTTTTTCCGGCCGATAGCCTTCTGAATACATCAATATAGTACACAGCTTAAGTGCAGCATTGTATGCAATCCCAAAACGCCAATCCGCTGAGATTCCAGTTTGGCGGGCATCATTGAGATCCCTTTTCACAATTTCAAACAATTGGAGAATCTCCTTTGTGCTGGTTTTGTGGGACCTTAACCAGCCGTTATTCGCCCAATCTTGTAAGCTCATCTTCATTTCCTATTATCATCAATTTAGGAGTTTCCATAATACTTGATACGAAATGATCTCTTTCTTTTATTCTTTTTGCAAATTCGTCTACTGTCATAATGTGCGGATTTATTTCACGACCTGTTTTTACCATAGGTTCCTTTATAAGCTTGCTAAGAGTACGCAGCCCTATATCCCCAATTACAAACAAATCAATATCACTTTCGGCATCTTGCGTTCCAGTTGCAACAGAACCAAAAACAAAAGCATATTTTACACTTTCTAAAGATAATGCATGCCTGAGGAGATCACCGAGTCCGGATGTTTTAATTACCAGCTCGTGAATGACATTAAAAAGAGGGTGTTGATGATTGGCACTGTAATAAGTTCGATTCCCGTCACGCCTTTTTCGTAATAGTCCAAGCCGCTCCAGCTTTATGGCCTCCTGTCTGACCGTACCGATAGCTAAACCGGATTGCCTTTGAATTTCCCTCATATGCAGCTCATTGTTATTAAGCCCGAAAAACAGGACAAAAAACTTCTCTCGGGCTTTTGAAGAAAGAATCTCACATAGATAACTCATAACAACCCCTTTGTATGATTTAAACATACAATTGTGCGTTTAAAACATACAAATTTAACTTCAGTTTTTTTCCAGTAACAGTACCAGTCGCAATCCTTTTGAATTTAGAAATTGCTGGTGGAATTTTCATCCTTGAGCATAAGCATCCATATTCAGACTCTTGGTCTGAAAACATTGGATGAAAACGGGAACCGTAACCCGATCACCGATATGATCATTGGAATCTTATCACAATTTTCGAGAATGGAAAGAGATTTTTTGATAAGTCGGGTTCGGTCGGGATTATCGAATGCTCGAAAAAATGGTAAGGTATTAGGTAGACCTAAAGGATCAACTCTTGACAATAGATCATTGCTCAAGAAATATCATAAAGTGGCAAGTGACCTCAAGGCTAAAATCTCAATGCGTAAGATTTCTAAAATCCACGAGGTATCGTTGGTTACTATCTTGAAAGTGAAAAAGGCTATGATATCGGAGGATCTTGCCGAAGCTGTCTGATATGATAAAATCGGGGGGATGAAATTACTTTTCTTACTTTCTTTCTTTTTAGGTGGTTACCTATGGTGACTGCCTAAAAAGTGATTTCATAGAAATTAAGTGAGACAGGCGAATAATCAACACTTTCAATAGCACAAACAACAAACCTTCTACTATCAATAAATTTGCAAAATCTAATAGTTGTAAATGAAATTATCTTAAAAAATGGTATATTAGTGAGTTTTAATTTATTACCGCTATTCTTATTGAAAAGATAAAATTCTCCATACATTTGCATACGGTCATTAGATTTCACATAGAGAACATATTTTTCTGATTGATCGATAAAATTGTTCCCTTTATTAGCAAAAAGACTTTGCACAAAATCTTGAGTACAGCTTGAACAATTAAAAACAGGATAAAGGTTTATACCAGCAGGAACCCTATCAGACATTTTTTTTGTTTTTAAATCAAATATATGGATCAACTCTTTAGTTTTAACAGGCCACTTATTAATCATTAAATACTGCCCGAAAAACTTGGAAACATTCCCTACAGATGTAACATCTTCATTTTTTAGATTTAAATTGATTTGTTCTAATTTATTCCCATTGATAGCATTAAGCACAAGAAGGTTTCTGCTATCGAAAGCAAAAAGCTCATTTTCCAAAACCTGAATATCCATAATCTGTGCATCAGAACTATATCGCCAAAGGATTTTACCATTTCGGCTGCTTTTTACAATTTCATTATTATCAGAATTAATAAGATAAATATATCCAAGTGAATCAACGTCTATTGAAGCAGGCCCTAAATACATAGCCCAATCTATTTTTAAGGTACTATCTGTTGATATTGAATCCAATTGAATCTTTGCATATTCTTTAATTGAATATTTTATTTCAGTTTCACCAACCCCATTAGCCTGTACTATTATGTTTAAAAACAGCATAATCAAAACTATAAAATTATTTTTTTTCATTCTTCACCACATTCTAAATGTAGGCCCAACAGTGTAACCCTTACCTGACATAAGACCTTGTAAAAAATTGAATTCGGTTGTAAAATATTTGCCTTTTATAGTATGCCATACATAACCATCATAATAAACCCCTGTATGGCTTATTGACTTATTGGCTTGAATTAATTTTTGTGCCAATTTTGGATTAGCGTCCCATTGCACGGCGTATAAATCTTTTGCATTTAATTGCTTCACATCAGTGTACTCTAATGTGAATGGCCCATTAGCCCTTGCTGTAAGCTGCTCAGGAGTAAGCATTTTCCCCTCGTATGCATAACCCGTATATCGAGAACATTCAGTTTTTGATATGGGCAACTTTTTATTTTGATATTCAACTTTTCGTTGATCCAACATTTGAGCGGTCTTATCATCAGGATTGTAATATCTATCTACAGGCATAGATTCAGAACCTGCAACCTGACCTGCATTTCCAAATTGTCTTGCTGCAATTATCGGTTTATACATATCCATCATAGCAGCACGCCCATAAGCAGTTCTTGGAATATTGAAATTTCCAGGCCCAAATCGGCTTGCAAGTATTGAATTTTCAATCCCACTACCAAGTGAAGCACCCATCATCATTCCTTGAAATGCTCCTGACC
>JAAYEB010000235.1 GCA_012728995.1 Fibrobacter sp.
ACATGGATGAGCAATTCATCTATTATGCTCATCACAGAGAACCGGTGATGAAAGAGTGTATTGAGCTTATTGAGAATTGTGGTGGAAAAATAATCGAGAACAGATGGTTTGAAGGGGATGGGGATACAAATCTTTTTGCAACAATAAAGCGTGTTCTTTTCCACCTTTACCGAAAGCGAATACATTTCCTGGTGCATCTTCTGCTACCGTCAACTAGGCGTTTTATTTTAATCAGGGCAATAAAAAACGAACAATTTAAAGATACGTCTCAAAGCTGTATACCTCCGATATCTTTGACAAAAGAATTTTATGGGTAATGCGGGGTCGGACCAAAGTAACTAATTGATTTTACTCACTAGAAGCCTCATAAAACCACGTTTTCGGAGCTTAGAAACTCATTTTTCGTATCAAAATCTATTGTATAAGGAACTGCCGGCACTCGCAAAAAAATAACTCATTCATTTTAAATCCCGTAATTTTTTTGAATTCCTTTTTTGTCATTTATATGGTATCTTTATGTAGTTGATCGATGATACCCAGGTTTCTGTAGTTTATTATTCAGCACAAAATTTATGTGTTGTCTTTTCATTTTGTAACTGTTTTTGCTATCGTTGAGATACATGAAAGTGTATTCATGGGAGGAGTGTTTTTCAGTGTTTAAACAAAAGATGTTTTCACTCCCATCGATTTTCATGTTTTTATTATGCATGTTCTGTTTGCCGGTCATGGCAGGCTCGGATGCCGGCTGGATCTCAATGAACAAGGGCCGGATGGATGAAGAGATCAGGTCCATGGTATGGGTGGATGGTGTATTATACGTTGGCGGACCGTTTTCCAACCTTGCCGGAATGAAATCGCGCGGAATTGCGCAATGGGATGGTTCGGCATGGTTACCACCTATCTTGAAACCGCAAGCGGAGTTTTTGCCCTGGCTTTAGATTCGGCCGGTTGCCTCTACGCGGGCGGGTATGATTTCAGCCCGACCTGTTCCATTTGTTATTACGGCATAGTGCTTAAAAGGGAAGAATACGGATGGCGCTATTTTTATTCGAAAGCAGGAACGACCTCAGGAATCAGGTACGCAGTTGAATCGATTCAGATCGACCACACAGGAACAGTTTACATATCAGGTGAATCCCTTTGCTGCCTTGACCCCTCTGATCCCGAATGGTTGATAATAAAGGAGGGTGTATCATCCCGGTTAAAAGATTTGTATTATACATGCGGACCAGTAATCCGAAAAAACAAACGATAAATCCCAAAAAACGATCCGGAATTTAAAATGAAAAACTGGACGGCAAAAGGATTTTTTTATTGAAATCTGCTCAATTGTAAGCGTAAACTGTCTGCACCGCTGATTATACCTGATGGGGATGATTGAATCCATGATTGATTTCTATCTGATTATTCTTTAACTCGGAGCTATTAACAGGGTTCCACACGCCCCCAAACCAGAAGTTTCAAAGCTGGAAAAAAACTGTCGCGGGGGTCGTGGTCGAGTAGGCCAAGGAATTTCACCTTCAGCCTCTCACGGAACCGTACTTGAATCTCTCAATTCATACGGCTCTTATTGTCCATATCGGCCCATATCTCAGTCTGTTCCAATG
>JAAYEB010000236.1 GCA_012728995.1 Fibrobacter sp.
TTTATTTTATGGACAAGCTGAAAGAGGAATTATGAAATGGATGCGGCTAAAAATTGTAACGGGTGTAAAGAGCTTTTCTAAGCCCGAACAGCCTCAGCCCAAAAAATCAAAATTCCTATCAGCCAGCAAATTCCTATCAGCCTCCCGAAAGCAAAGATCAGATAAGTGTTCCCTGGTATGACAAGGCTGCAAAAACATGGGATTCCCCTCCTCTTGCAGAGCAGATGGCATCTGATCGTGCTCATATACCTCTTGGTATGGGTGGTATATTTGTGCCCAGATTCTCTGAGCTTTACCGCACTCCCGAAATTGAAATCCTCGATCCAAACGGGGACGTTGTAACCTCCGGAGCCGCTGGCAACACATTCTCAGTAGAACCGGGAACCTATTTTGTAGTTCTTGGCAGTGGATCACATCGTCAGCGCCTTGTCCGCCAGGTGGTAGTCGAAGAATCGAAAGCGACTCCGGTATTACCCGACTGGAGCGGCCTGACTATAGAAACCCTTGACAGCAATTCGGTTCCTTTTCGTGGTGAATATGAGATTGTCCGCATTGATGAGTTCGAGCCGTACGGACGGGGTTTCGGTGCAGACCCTACAATTGGGGAAGCATTGACAACATGGATTCTCAAACCTGGTACCTACAAAATCTTTGGGCGCGGGCAAAGTTTTAACACACTTAGAAATTTTGTTACCGTACGTCTTCTTCCAGGCGAATATACCAAGTTTCTACTGATTCAAAAGCCGGATGATTACACCATTATTGGTGGTGGGACTCTTGATCTGACTCCAGGGACAAAACTGAAATCCAACTGGCGTTATGGTGCCAATATCGGTGGTACATTGTTTTTCTCGGGTCAATTCGATAATAACAACACCAAAAACGATGCTAAAAACCTCAATCTAAATCTGCGTTCCAATTTCTGGCTTACCTTCAACAAAGCACCATACGAATGGATTTCCGACCTGCTTCTCGATGAAGGGATAAACGTATCCGATCTTGACTTTTTTTCAAAGCTCGACTTTAAAGAACTCCTTAATGCAACTGACGAACTCCGAATGACTTCACTGTTTATCTGGCGTGTATTGCAATGGTTTGGCCCCTACGGACGAGCAGAAATTTCTACCAACCTCTTTCCTCACAGGATGAAACGCGATGATACCAAATACAACAAATTCTACATTATCAACAACGACTCGACTCAGCCTGGTACCTGGGATTCAACATCCTCCACATTCCAATTGAGTAATTCTTTCTCTCCGCTCATTCTTGAAGTAGGAGGAGGAACAAATTTTGACGTAATCAGAATGCGGATTTTCGAAACCAAAGTACGCCTGGGTATCGGAAGTACTATGGGTAACTTCCCTGAAAAATATGAGCAGATTTCGCCGGGAGAGATTTCTTTTCATTCTCCTCTCGATTCTCTTTTTCGCGACAGCCTGAACACAGCAGTTATTCTGCAGAAAAAGAAAAAAACTACTAATGTGGAGTTTGGTCCTCAGGCAGCTCTCAGCACCAGCCTTCATATTGGCAGGTTCGCAATCGCCAGCGCTGAATTGAAAATGTTTACGCCTGTTGTTCCCGAAATGCGTATTACCCGCCCGGACTTCGATCTGCAAACGACACTGAGCTGGAGACTTTCACGATACGTCACCCTGGATTACGACTACCGTTACATTCTGATTCAGCCCGACAATGAAGACGCTCGTGTTAACACAAGTACACACAGGATATGGTTGCGGTTCTCGTACAGCAGCAGGTGACTCCACGCGTTTCACCCTCCGGTAGCTTCGAAAACGTGTCAATCACCGGAGGGTGGCTCAACTTGTCTGTAATGACCAGTTTTCTGGTGTGACTGCTTTCAACCTAAAAACCGCAGTGGATTGAACACGGATAACACCCAATTTATTGAGCATAAAGTTTTCAGACTTTTCGGCCTTATCACCAGTCGACAAAACCTTATCTCCAATCCTTTCTGCATCAAAGGAAAGGTATACAATAATCAATAGTGTATAGCACTGAATACCTATCCCTTAAGGAATGGAATGACGGCTGATTAAGTCCCGACTGCAAGTCCCGACTGCAAGTCCCGATACATTCATTCGGGATACATTCATTCGGGATTCTCCAACGTCACCTACTGCGGTTTTAAGGTTCAAAAAAGTTGTGACACGTATCTTTCTATGCCACTCATAGCCAGAATACCCACCGTATCATATCAACAGGTTGAAATCGAATTCCTTATAGAGGGAGGAACAGCTATGAAATTATTTAATCTAAAATATGGGTGCAGGAACAAACATTTTCACCATCAATTACCGATATTCAAGCATTTTGTTGTCATAAAGATCCCTGTCCTATTAACTAAACTCCGCGCGACCGGTTCATTCTTTGCCGGAATCACTGCACTGGGAACATTTTTTATCGGCAACCTGATGATCGGCATATTAAAAGTTAAAAAGGTTAAAATTGATACTCTTGATATAAAAAATCTCAACGTCCAGAAAATGAATGTAGAAAGCAGGTAATCTTTTTTAGAGTACGACTCCGTACTGTGTTTATTCCGCTCACTGTCGAACAGACGATTATCATTATCCCTGTAAAATTCACCAAATCCAGTGGTTTACACACTTCCACAGTGTTCACTGGTGCTTCACATGCAGTTTTGCTTCACTCACCTGAACAGAGGACTGCAGATGTTCATAAAATCGGTATTTCTGATTGCATTTACCTTTTCGCATATTGTGTTTTCAGACGTTCTGCCACCAGATGATACATTAAGGCATGATTCACACCGGCCATTAAAAATTACATCAGGCATTATTCTTTTAGGTGCAGAATGTATAGGGTTTCCACTTCTTGATGTAAAATTCAATTATGGAAAACTACCCAGACTACGAAACCCTTTCCGGTATATCAAAGAGAAAGAACCTTTCCTTCAGGATGAATTGTGGCATTTTGTTGGTGCATCGGCATTTACGGAATTAAACTACTACCTTTTTCAGAATCTGCTCTATCTGGAAAACCCATATCTGATCAGTGGTCTTTTCTCCATCGCATTCTGGACAGGCATGGAGTGTTTTGATGCACTATCGGGAAGCGGGTTTTCTATCCGGGATGAGTGTGGGAACATTTTTGGTACTCTATTTTCGCTATATTCAATTAAACATCCAGATTTCCCCGTAAGAATGCGCATCGGTGTAAAAAATCTGAAGTCATTCTCCTCATCAGTGAAAAAGGCTGTTACTGGCTCTGTGCATCACCAGTTGGGCAGGCAATACAACTTTATGAAAGTTGAACTTATTTATATGATTCCTGACCTGCCTGTTTACACAGGATTTGCAGTATCACGCAATAGTAAAAAACAGGATCTGTACGGTGTAACTGCTGGAATTGACATTATAGATTATTGCAATGGATTGAAAGATGGCTGGTGGAACAAACCTCTGGCCTTTTTAAGCCACCATTTTTCATTTTCGGTAAATTTTACATGGTGGTGGGATTGAATTTCTGATAGCAGCATTGGTAAGCTGATGATTATCCTGGTACTTTCGCTGTAATTGTATTTTTTCGCAATTGTTTCTGCATGGCCTGAAGCCGTGCCACACGATTTGTAGCTTATATGTATGGACATTCATTTCAGATTTTGAGTATGTAAAAAACTCATGCTTACCGTCGTTTGAACGCCAGATTTTTTTCAGCAACACTTACCAGTTTCTCAAGAATTTCCTGAACAGCCGGACATACATCCGCGTTCTTAATCGACAAGTCGATCAACTGGTGAAAACGGCGCCGGTCAGTGTGTGGGTAATCGCGGCATGCTGTCGGACGTGCATCATACACTTCACACCGGTTATCATAGGCCAAAAACGGGCAGGGTGATGATTTGAATACGTAGTCCTTATCTTTATCGATTTTCAGATATTTTTCACAGAAACCATCAAGGTTCATTTTCAGTGCAGCAGCCAGCCTGATCAGATCGTGCTGATAAATAATCGGGCTGATTTTTTTGCAGCATTGAGCACATTTCAGACAATCAGTTTCATTAAAAACCTTTTCATGGATCTCCTGAACCATCAAATCGAGCTTTTCAGGCGGGTTTTTCTTTATATCTTTGAGAATTTTTCTAACGTATTGATTTACTGACATAGGATCCTGTACTTCGTTTTAAATTTGCACACCATTTTTTACTCTCTGCGGCAATAAATATCCCAATAATGCAGGTGAATATACGATATAAACAACAAATAATGGTGAGATTTGATTATCACCCCGATGGTTCGGTTATACTGCCTCTTTAATTTTAAAAAATCTCTTTTTCACAAGAGATATCCAGCGGGCGATATCAATGCTGATTTTATCATGCCCCTGTACAGTAGTAATACTATCCGGTCCAGTAGCACTGGTTACATCACTTGGCCGCAGCAGCCAGGTGTCATATTCAGAGATGTTCAACAATAGGTGGTTATGTTGCTACACAACTGGAGAGGTCAAGGACCGATAAAACTGATGAGCGGAATCGCGAGTTTCAGTACCTGAATAGTTATATTTTTTTTCTTATAACCAGGTCGCGCCGGTTCAAAAATGTTTTTTTGTCCAGATCTGATTCAAATATGTACTGTCAACTATTTTTATTGACAGTACAGCTCTAATCTCCTATTTTAATCTAAGTGTATTCTTATTTACAGTACTTAACAACGTTAATTGGAGTGTACTCATGGAAACCATGTCCTGGCAGCAGCAACTCTCAGGTGCAGACGTTTATCTTAAACGCGTTAAAAAAAACAGTAATTCATACTCACCGGATTTACTCTACAATCTCTGTGCTATGGCAATAGAACAGTATTTTATGGCACTATGTGTTTATAAAAATGTACTTCCTGAGAATCACCGGTTTTCTGACCTTGTTGATGCGGTTTCATCATTTACTCCTGTCGATGGCAACATTATAGAAGATCTCAAAAAAATGGAAGCGATGCAGGAGATCTGTTCTCTGGAAGGATATTCACGGAAAAAAAGTACCATTGAGGATGTCCCTTTTTATATCACAACAACTGAGGTAATAAGAGCATTTGTGATATATCATATTCCAGAAGCCAGTGCTGTTAACAGCTGAAAACGAGTTTATCTATACCGGAATAACAATCTGAAAATTTTTAACAAAAGGAGTTTCAATGTCTACAATGATGACAACATGGGAAAAGGTCCTTGAATATGCAACATCACCACTTCAGGGGACGCTTTCAAGAAAACAGAGAAAAGGGGTGAAGATTCAGATCAATGAAGGGCGTGTCTTCGAGAATGCTACTCTTTTCATTGGGGAGAGCTTTGTCCGGGTTACCGAAAAGATATCGACAGAACAGATTAACTCATACTATGACTGGTCAGGTATCTCATCCATTCGTACGTTCAGCACAGTTGAAGAGTGAGAATACCGGATTAAACAAGACTTCTCATCCATTTCTGCTTTTTTAGGCAGACCCAGTGAGAGGTCATTTTAACAATATTACTGAATTCATCATATCCATATAGTAATGATCTGTTGATATTAATTATATTGCCAGAATCAAAACAGTTTTTATGATTCCTATATCAATCAGATAATTTGTCGTTTTATAGTTATCGGCCAAATCAATCATCTAACTCTGGAATTATGACATCAGAAAAATATTCACTGATAATTATCGGAGGTGGTATCACCGGTCTAAGCTGTGCTCTGGCATGGGTTAAAAACCGCGATCCCAGCCAATATCCTGTTCTATTATTGGAAAAACAACCAATCGTCGGTGGCATGGTTACTACCTTTAAACGCAAAGGGTACTCATTTGATACCGCACAACTGATACCGGATCCGGTCGAACTTTTCAGGTATCTTCAAATAGATTGTGAATTAAAAAAATATGAAGGATATTTCTCAAGAATATTCCTTGTTAATAGTAACCAGGTCACAGGAATCAATATTCCATCCGGTTACAATGCATTTATGGAGATGTTACTGCAACGATATCCGGCAGAGCAGAAGTCGATCAGGAAGTTTTTTTCATACTCACAACAGATGTTTGGAGAACTGAAGAATCTTAAACTGGAGCCAACTCTTCCAGACTTGATCAAGCTGCTTTTTGTATGTCCAAAAATTGTTAAAAACAGTTCAAAAACATTTTCAAAATATTTCAGATCGTTCGGTTTTACCAATCCTGAATTGATCGAAGTTTTTGATGTATTCGCGGCATTCAGTGGCCTGCCGGCTGAACGGGCAGTAACGATGATGACAGTTGGAGCAATGAACACATCCCTTACCGGAGCTTTTCGACCGGCTCAGAATTTTATCCACCTTCCCCACATAATGAAACGTAAAGCAATTGAACTGGGCTGTCAGGTCAGGACAAGAGCAAAGGTAAAAAAAATAATTATAGAAGATGGTCGTGCTGCAGGTGTACAGCTTGATAACGGTGAAACGCTGTATAGTGAACATATTATCACTACAATTGATACAAAAGTCGCGATGCATGACCTTGTTGGTATCGACATACTGCAACAGGTTGATCCGAAATATGCTGCAAAAGCGCAACAGGTTAAAATGTCACCCTCGGCAGTAACAATCAGCCTGGGAATCGATACCGGGATCGATCTTGCAGCACTTGGCCTTGATTGCGGTTACAACGTTATAACGACGGGAAAGGGTACATTTGAGAAATTGTTCCAGGCGTTCGACAGAGGAGAATACCTGCTTGACCAGCGTTGTTTTCACGCAGCTGTGATTTGCCCATCACTCACAACCGGTGGTAAACCGACAGTTATTATACGTGTAGTGCCTGTACCTATGGGTAACTGGAAAGAGCTTCGTGATAACAATACCGCATTATACAAAGAAAAAAAGGAAGAGATTGCCGATTTTTATATCAGACAGGTTGAAAGGTATCTCATTCCAGACCTCTCAAAACATATTGTCGTTCGGGATATTGCCACTCCAGCAACATTTGAACGCTACAGCGGTTCACCAACGGGTTCTAATTACGATATGTCCCCCTACCCTGACAATTTCGGGTTGAAAAGGTTAAAGATGAGAACCCCGATAAAAAACCTGTATCAACCCAAATTTTCTCACGGCCTGTGGCCATCCATGCAGGCAGGGTTGCAGGTGGTGGACATGATTACAGGGGGTGAAATCATGAATGGGTATTCCCGGTACAGGACTGAATATACATAACCTCTTGAATTATCACTGCAAATAGAGTACAATCATTTTTCCAAGCCTCTTTTTCTTATTATGTTAAATAATGAGGTGTTATGGTCCATCTAGTACTTCTGGCAGCTATATGTTTTCTCTCCTACATCATGAAGATACCCTATTTTAAATTACCACTTGACAGAGACTATGGTGCACATGGATATGTAGCTCACTGCTGGCTCAGAGGCACAGGACTAATGTACCGGGATATTTATGAAAGTAAAACACCCGGTTTAAAACTCATTTACATGATCATTATCAGATTTCTTGGTATCAGTCGTAAATCATTCCGGCAATTTTTCGCTTATTACAATGTACTTACAACAATAGCTGTTTATCTGCTGGGAACTGTTTTAATGAACCCGTCAGCAGGACTGATTGCAGCACTCCTTTTTGCACTTTACTCCAGTGTACCAAGTCTATGGTGGCATTTTTCAAATATGGAATCTTATTATACCCTGCCTATGGTACTCTCGATTTTATTCTATGTGCTGGGTTCAGACGGACAAACATTTCATGCGTTTTTATACCTGTTTCTAAGTGGATTCTTCTCCAGTATTACCTTCATGTTCAAACAACCATCACTGATCAATACAACCGCACCGATTCTGATCTGCATACTCATTGCATCTCCGCACTCTTTTATTATTGATGGTTCATTGTATTCTGCCGGATATCTGATACCAATAGCAGCTTTTTTTATCTATTTCATGATTATCAAGAAGACTCCCTGGGCAAAAATGCCTTTCAGCAAAGAAAATTTAAAGCTTCTTTCCGGATATCTTAAAACTCCGTTAAGTAAGGCAAACAAAGTTATGACAGAGCATACCCGGCGACGTTTCAGAACGATATTTTCCGATCTGTTATTTTTGATTTCTGTAGCAGTTTCGGGAGTGCTTTTCCTATTTTCCGCCAATTCTCCCTATACTTTACTGATAGGTGCGTGGATCGGTTTGTCATTCATTTCTGCCATTTTATCGCGTACCTATCTTGCATATCATTTCATCCCGACGGTAGCTCCCATGTGTGCTGCCGGAGGTGTACTGATTTTTGCATCTGTTTCCCACCTGACCACAACGGGGTTCAGCAGTGTCGGTGTTTCTGAGTGTGGCAGCACCGGAGCAATTCTGGTATTATTCCTGTTCTCAATGTATCAGCTGATTAAGGATCTTTTAATGCCAACGGAATTAATCGGGAGTTTTTATAGTGGTGAAGATAAAGTGTACGCCATTTGTGAAGAAGTAGGCAAATATATCAAGCGTACCACGAAAGAAACTGATTTTGTGTATTCCTGGGGACATCAGCCGGATATTTATCTCTGGTCGGAGAGAAGGGCTCCGGTGTATTGTATTTTTCCACCTATAACCAACCCTATTATTTTTTGCAAAGAGCACATTGCAGAGGAATTGAAGCAGCTCAACATAAACAAACCAGTATCACTACCATCCCACATTTACATAATACACCTTAGAAATTGCTGAAAACAACCTGATTTAATCAATGTTTTTTTAAGTTCATATTTACCCAGTTCACACATTTTACTTGACACTATTGTTTTTAAAA
>JAAYEB010000237.1 GCA_012728995.1 Fibrobacter sp.
GATTTGCATCAAAAAGAAATGATAAACTGGTTTTTTCACAGGTAAGAAGTTTCTGAGCCGCAACAAGGTGGTATGAGATGTTACAGTATTATTGTTATTAAAAAGTCTGTGAACATACTCATTGGCATTGTATTTGAATCTGGAAATAGTAATATGAAAAAACAGTTACTTGCATCAGGAGAAGGTTCAGAATGAGAAAAGGTGTTCAAGATCAATGTGTAAGCTGTGGAAAAATTTACATAAATAACTATTGGTATAAGCCCAGTCAGACTCCTCCGCATCCACCACGGTACAGGGGCGCGATGTGCCCGGAGTGCAGACAAAAAAAGCTTGACAACAAAGACAATGGTGTTCAAAACAAATCTGTCAAAAAGACAGCAAATAAAAAATGCAATCCCGAAATCGTATTACCCTTATCGTAATATCATTTTTATTAACGTCACCACACTTTAATGTAATAAATTTGCTTACTATGAGCCTGCGAGAAGACGCTCCTGGCACAAAAAAGATTATATGGGGCTGTGAAGGATTTCATATTTACCTGACCAGTTATCGAATCAGCAAGTTATTACCTCTTATCCTTTATCGGTATCCTCATAATTGCAGGTAATCGGGCAGTTCTTTTGACTTCCCAGGCAAACCCTAAAAAGAATCGTTACTGTTTCGGTAGAATTGAATCATCATTAAAGTACTTTTAGGCGTTTACAGGGTTATTAATGCTCTCTAATTTACGGTATAAAGATGATAAAGAGATGCCGAGGGCTTTACTTGTTTCATTTTTATCATCTTTGAAATGCTCGATAGCCCTGACAATGTGATGTTTTTCAATTGCGCTGAGATTCCAGGTTTTTTCAGAATCATTTTCATCGGAAGAATTGATGTTTTCAAGACCTGGGAAGTGGGAAAGAGTCAAAGGTTTACCTTGAGCAAGTAGTAATGCCCGTTCAATCATGTTTCTAAGTTCACGGATATTTCCAGGCCACGGGTATCTGCAAAGGTTTTTTACAAGGTCAAGGTCAAGAGGAAAATGGTCATAGTCATAGCTTATTAATAATTGCTTTATAAGTCCGGGTATGTCCTCTGTCCTCTTTCTGAGTGGTGGGATTTCGATAGGAAATACACATATACGATAATATAGATCACTTCTGAACGATTTATCATTTGCTGCTTCTGCCAGATTGCGGTTTGTAGCGCAAATCAATCTGAAATCACTGCTCCTTAGTCTGTTTTCACCGATCCTTCGAAAGGTCCTTTCTTCTATTGTTTTCAGAAGCTCGGCTTGTACTTCCATATCCATATCGCCAATTTCATCCAGAAACAGTGTGCCGCTATCTGCCAGCTCAATTAAACCTTCCCTGTCCTTTATGGCAGAAGTAAATGCACCTTTTGCATGTCCGTAAAGTTCACTTCTTAACAATTCACCTCTTAGACTTGAGCAGTTTAGTTCTACAAATGCGCCATTGCTTCTATTACTGTGTTCATGGATCCATCTTGCAAGGACACCTTTTCCGGTTCCTGTTTCACCCAGTAGTAGTATTACAGTATCGTTATGGGCACCTACCTGGACATAATTCAATATTCTTTCGATCTGAGAGGATACCCCAAAATATGGAGTTTCTTTTTTTGATAAACGTTTGTGAATTGATTCTCTTTTTCGTAGTTCTTCAACATTCAGACTGTTTTTAAGAATAAGTTCCAGATTTTCCATATCGACGGGTTTTGTAAGGAAATTTGCCGCTCCGTATTTCATGGCTTTAACAGCAGTAGAAACATCAGTTATTCCGGAAATCACTATAATAGCAATTCCCTGTTCAGTATTTAATATATACTTGATAAAATGCAAGGCATTGCCATCAGGCAGGTTTAGATCGAGCAAAACAGCATTAAAATTCTCGGTTGATATTAACTGCTTTGCTTCCTTTATTGTCGCAGCAGCCTTTACAGAGTATCCTTTCTTGCTCAGATAACGGGAATATCCAAAAAGGGTCGCCCCTTCATCTTCAATTAATAATACTTTAGGTGTTTTCACGTTTAAATCCTCCTGAACTTATTCCACCAATCTGTTATCCTATTGTTCGCAAAATATGCAAGACATGTGCCAATAATAGAATTTCTGAAGACATGCTTACCGATTGCCAATAAAAACATTATATCTAAAATATCCGCCAATGTTCTTGTGAATTGATTTCTGTTTTAAGGCTTCAAACACAAATATTTTCCCAGAGTGAAAAAAAAATTGAAAAAATATGTTTCAAAAAAAGGAAAAAGTCAGATAGAACTTCCAGGCGAATCTAAATGCTTTTTATCCTTCCCTTTTTTAAAGTTGTAAAATATACTTGATAAGTGAAAGTGGGAATGGGCATTGAGCAGAAATGGTTTTGTTGTGAAGGTAATATCTACCCGGTAATACGGCTAAACAGCCATGAAACCTTTTTGCCAAAATCTACGGAGCAGGTTGCGTAAAGGAATCGTTACTATTTTGTATAGGTTAAACTTGATATACTTTTTATGACTATGTGGTTGGTATATTGTGTATTAAGTAATGAAACCTTGAACTTTATTCTTCATTTTGATCTGATCAGTTTTTACTTCACTTTGCAGCCATTTAAGGTAGCTCTCATTAGCACCATTGACTGGAATTAAGACAAAACAGGGGCAGTCGTAACTGTGTAAAGATTTAACACGTTCAAATTTGGATGATAACGATCCTGATCTGTTTTTGCTATAATAACAGCTTCAGAGGCTTAATTTATAGTACCTTCTAAACAATAGAAATGAATTCCATCAAAACATTAACACAAGCAGGGAGCCGCTCTTTAATAATAGTTTTAGCAATCAGTCGTGCTTCATCCAGGTTATTGGTTGTAATATAAACAATTATCAAATTCATAAATATTTCTGGCAATTACAGACTACTGGTACAGATACAAAGGGTTACTCAATTTTGGTTATAGGCTCTTTTTTTTTCTCCTGATCGTGAATTATTTTTCCCAGAGCTTTCATTGGAACCGGTTTTTCGAAGAATACAGCATCCAGTTTCAGAAGGCGTTCTTCTGCAATTTCTGATACATATCCAGAAATCAGTATTTTTTTTACTTCAGGAGGCAATGACTCCA
>JAAYEB010000238.1 GCA_012728995.1 Fibrobacter sp.
TAACTTATTTATCGATTCAACAACAATTCAAATATCATTTCCAGATAGTGTGTTTCAGCCTTCATGGATTTATATATCGGATATTAACAGTATTCTTTTCTCGGAACCAACTGACAGCGGTCTTCCTATAAGAATCACTTACGAAACAGACTTTTACGGTCTTCCAAAAATTTACTCATTATTTGAAAAAAAATACCAATCTCAACAAGATACAATTGTATCTTTATCACCAAAAAAGGGTCTAAGCATTTATGATAATGAAACGCTTAACATTTCCGGATATAAAAGTGTAGGTGTTTCCATTGGTAATCTTGGGCAGGTTAATTTTGAACAGGGTCTTGATATTAATATTAGTGGTAATATCCGACCTGAAACACAATTGAAGGCTCATCTTAGTGATGAAGCAACGTCAATCGATGGAGCTACAAGAGAAATCAGTGAATTCGATATGATCTACATTGCACTTACAAACCCCAAGTTTGATATAACTGCCGGGGATCAGTATATCGCGTGGCCATTTAGAGGCATACTTAATGGTGATAAAAAAATAAAAGGCATTTCAGCATCACTACATCCGAAAAATTTATCTATAAAAGCTTTTGGTGCTCTTTCCGGAGGTAAATACACTGTACAAACATTTCATGGAAAAAACGGAATCCAAGGGCCTTATACCCTCACTGGCAATAACGAACTGGATCTGATCATGATTGTTAGCGGCACTGTTAAAATTACAATTAATGGACTTGTATTACATGAAGGCGAAGATAAAGATTTTATCGTTGATTATGATCTGGGAACTGTAAAATTCACACCAAATATCCTTGTTAAAGAGGGTGACCTGATAAGAGTTGAGTACGAATATAAACTTTTTGATTATCAACGGGTACTCCTTGGAACGCATGCTGGATTTTCTTCACCAGACTCCCTGTTTTTAATTCAGGGCGCACTATGGTCAGAAACTGATAATCGTAAACATCCGATAGATATTTCATTCTCACCACAAGACTTGTCTGCGCTTAAAAACGGAGGCGATAAACCTGTTTATGGCACAGGTGAAAGAGAAATAAACCCAAATGATGTTCCCACTTATGATGCAAAATACAGAATGCCTCTATACTCTAAAATTATCAAAGATGGTGAAACCATTTTTGTCTACAACCCATATAACCCCAGAACTCCCAATGATGTAAAAGGACGATACAATGTAAATTTTTCCTATGTTGGAAAAAACAACGGATCATATAAAGATTCTGTTTCAAATGATCGTACAATCTATATTCATACAG
Source organism: Fibrobacter sp. (assembly GCA_012728995.1). GTDB lineage: Bacteria > Fibrobacterota > Chitinivibrionia > Chitinivibrionales > Chitinispirillaceae > JAAYEB01. The sequence goes on from JAAYEB010000238.1 coordinate 1,287, forward strand.
GCAAAAATTCAGGTGATTTCTCACCAAACTCACCTCTCTCCAAACCTCAAAGAGTTACTAATGGTGAAATTAAAGCCAATCTGGATCATGAATATATCAAAGCTACAGTTAACTTAGCTGGACAGGATATCGATAAAAATCTTTTCTCATCGCTTGATGATGACGACAACAGGAGTTCTTCTGCGAGAGCATCTTTGACAGCAGGTAAAAAACAGCATGACAAAAAAAGCATCTGGTTTTCTGGTGATTATAATTTCATATCAGAAAAATTTGAACACGAAGCAATTTCTCTTTACGATAGATATGAGCAATGGGATGACAGTACAACTGATTCCCATAATTCCAGACAGCAATTATGGGAATCTGCTTTCGGTATTACCCCGTTGGGCGGATTAAGCACAGAATTCCTCTATGGACAAAACAGATCGGGTGACAAATTACTTACGGACAAGTTTGGAAACAATTCATATCTGATGTTAAAAAATATTCTTTCACTACAATACAAAACCACCTGGTTTCGACATATTCATGTGAATGAAATAAATAGAAAAGAATCTGCCAGATTAAACATAACACCCCAAAACCACTCTCTGGGATTTATATATCAGGACCAATGGTTAACCGATTCTCTTAAAAATGGCAGAGGTGAAATTGAATGGGGAATTGAATACCAGTATTTACCATGGAATTTTTCTGAAAGTTTTACTTATTCGAAACATAAAAGCGGAAAAGATGGATTACTGGCTTCTGCTGATACCGGCTACTCTCTTTTATGGGAACAGTCCTTTAACAACAAAATTATACCCCAATGGATAATCTGGGGAACAAGCAGTTATCATAAACATGTCACTACAGACAAAAGCAAATCATCAACATTTCTGATAGATTTAAAAAACCAGATAAATTCCAGTTCCGATAATTTCAATCTTAATCAGCAGTATCGATCCAGCTCTGAAAAAGCATCGATTTTTGTTCAGGTACCACGTTATATCGGCAGTGGACTTGGAACTCATATCTACGATGACTCACTCAGAGAATATGTACCTCATATTCCGGGTGATTATTATATGGAACAAAAAGAAATATATGATTCAACAGAATTAAAGATCCGAAAAACAAGCATGAATCTATCATGGACCTATTCTCCATCAAAAAAAACACCCGGAATACTGGGAGATCTCTACTGGGAAGGATTCCTTTTCCTTGAAGAGCATATCAAGGCAGAAAACAATTATTTTTCATCATGGTTTCCAGGATATATTTCACTAAAGAATATTAATTCTAAAGATGTCAAAAATATCGAGTATTCCGACCTTTCCTATCGACAAGATATTACATGGGATCCAAAAAAATTCGGTGGATTATCAGCAAATCTGCTGTTGTTACCCTCTCTAAGACAAATACGATCCTATAAAGAATCCGCTTTTGAAACAGGAATAAACCTTGACACCAGAAAAAACAGATGGACTTTTGGTACAGAAACCCGTTATCAACGATTGTTTCACGATGACACATCCAGCAAATATAGCTATTCCTTTAAAGATATCAATATTGAATTTCAGCAAAAATTCAGAATTGGAAACACCACAGAGGTTTTCCTTAAGGAATGCGTGGGGTGGGCCCGTAAATATGACACTCTTAAAACCAGCTCAATTACATCAGACAGCAGCATCTATTATCAGATCAAACCCGGATTATCATTTCATCCTTTTGGTAAAGGATGGGCTGAAGCGTCATACACCTTTTCCAAAGTCAACTTGCCTGAAGGAGCGGATTACAGGATGGCAAGGGGAAACGCATCAGGTATTTCACATATAATCTCTTTTATGATTGACATTCAGGCCGGGAAGCATTTCTTAATCAATGGTACATACAGGGGTGAGTTTAATCGTAGTGCGAATATGTCTGAATCTGTTAATCATATACTTTCTTTAGAAGCCAAAGCTTTTCTATGATTTCAAAAGTAAATGATTCTATACTTTTAAAAACAATTCAATATAAAAAACAGGAACAGATTTTTTTCCGTTCCTGTTAATTGTTCGTAAAATAACTTTATGCTTTATGCAATTTTTTTATCTTTTTTGTAAGAGTACACAGGCTCAGCTTCCCGACAAACAGCTTCACGTGTAACCATGATTTCACGAATATTATCCTGTGAAGGTGCCTCAAACATTATCGGCATCAATGCAGATTCCAGAACGCTTCGGAGTCCGCGTGCACCGGTTTTTTTGCTCTGAGCAATTCTTACGACTTCACGTAAAGCATCACGTGTAAACGTTAACCTGATACCTTCCATACTGAATAATTTCTGGTATTGACGAGTTATGGCATTTTTGGGTTTTGTCAAAATTTCCATTAAAGCTTCCTCATCAAGCTCATCAAGACCCAGCACAGTAGGAAGACGTCCCACGATTTCGGGTATCAACCCATACCTGATAAGGTCATCAGGTTCGGTTTTACGAAGGATATCTCCGATTTTATCATTATTTTTACGTTTTATCTCTGCATTAAACCCCATTCTGCTTTCACCTATACGCGCCTCAATGATTTTATCAATTCCTTCAAAAGCGCCACCGCATATAAAAAGGATGTCACGAGTGTTAACTTGAATAAGATTCTGCTCAGGATGTTTCCGTCCACCTTTAGGCGGGATGCTCGAAACAGTACCTTCCAGGATTTTCAACATAGCCTGCTGAACACCTTCACCCGACACATCACGTGTAATGGACGGATTAGCAGATTTGCGTGTAATTTTATCAAACTCATCAACATAGATTATACCTTTTTCAGCTTTTGCAACATCATAATTGGAAGCTTGAAGAAGCCGTACCAACATATTTTCAACATCTTCACCAACATATCCAGCTTCAGTAAAAATAGTTGCATCAACAATAGTAAAAGGCACCTTCAACATTTTTGCCAGAGATTGCGCAATCAGTGTTTTTCCGGTACCAGTTGGCCCTATCATCAATATATTGGCTTTTTCAATCTCTATACCATCATTATCATTTTGTGATCGTGAAAGTATCCGTTTAAAATGGTTATAAGCTGCAACTGAAACACCTTTTTTTACATCATTTTGTCCGACCACATACTGATCCATAAACTCTTTCATCTCACGAGGAGTTGGAAGAGTATTAATACTGAGATCACCAGGAACTGATGAATGTTCTTCCCTCAGTATTTCATTACACATCTCGACACATTCATTGCAAATATGTACAGATGGCCCTGTAATCAGTTTCCCGACTTCATCAGGACCTTTTCCACAAAACGAACATTTTATTCCCGGATATCGGGGTCTATTTGGCATATACTATTATTCCCTTACAGTCAAAATTTCATCAATAAGCCCGTAGGCTTTTCCCTCTGCGGCAGTCATGTAAAAGTTACGGTCTGTATCCCGTGCTATTACTTCAATATTCTGCCCTGAATGTTTTTGAATAATTTCATTCAATGTATTCTTCACCCTGACAATTTCTTTAGCATGAATTGCAATATCTGCAGCCTGTCCACCAGCTCCACCAATAGGCTGATGAAGCATAATGCGAGAATGGGGTAGAGCAAATCGTTTGCCTTTTGTTCCTGCTGCCAGTAAAATTGCACCCATGCTTGCAGCCTGACCAATACATATTGTAGATACATCCGGTTTGATGTATTGAATTGTGTCATATATGGCAAGTCCGGATGACACCACGCCTCCAGGTGAATTTATGTAAATCGTTATATCTTTTTCTGGATCCTCATATTCAAGAAAAATCAACTGTGCCATAACAAGATCAGCTGTTACATCATCAATTTCTGATCCAAGAAAAATTATACGCTCTTTCAAAAGACGCGAGTAAATGTCAAAAGAACGTTCACCGCGCCCGGTTTGTTCAATTACCATCGGAATGAGAGGCATTTCTTATTCCTTTCTTCTGTATTATTATATACTAATCTGCATTAATTTTCCTGTATAAATTAATTCTTACAGGAAACGGTTCGGGATTAAAAAAAGCACTTTAAAAATAATTTTTAATATTATTACATGATTAAAAATTACTCACTTTTTGCTGGAGGCTCCCACTCTCCAATTAAATAATCTAGTGTTTTTCGTTCCTTAATATCATCACGGATCCTCAAAGTCGTACCATTTTGACGAAAAACCTGTTTAATATTATCAAACTGTTGATTATACATTTCTGCAACTCTTCGGATTTCATTATCGACTTCTTCCTTAGTTGGTTTGATTTTTTCTTTTGAAGCAATATAATCGATAATTCTCTGTCTTTTAATATATCTTATTGCAACATCATGATATTGTTCTTCAACCTCCTGGCGTGTCATAGCGGGCATACCTGGTCGTTGATATTTTTGGGTTTCCTGCTGCATATAATCTAAATACTGATCTACACGTGCAGGCGGAACTTCAAAAGGGTTCTCTTTTATCAGAACATCTATTGCTTTATTATACGCATCACTCTTAGCTTTATTTTGTTCTTCTTGTTCCAGATTCTTGAAAATCTGTTCTCTCAAAGCTTCTACACTTTCAACTTCACCGATTTTCTTCAAAAACTCATCATTGACTTCCGGAAGTAATTTTTCCTGAACAGAGTTGATTTTTATGGTAAACTCAGCGTTTTTCCCGGCAGCATCAACATCAGGATAATCTTTTGGAAATTTGATGTTCAAATCAACACTTTCACCGGCACTATGGCCCAATAATCCCTTATCAAAATCTTTAACACGACCTTCACCCCCAAGTTCTACAGGGTAATCTGGATTTTTAAAATCTGTACGTTCTTGCCCATCAATGATAATTTTCTGATATTCAAGTCGGATATAATCTCCTTTTTTTGCAGGGCGATCAACATCCTTGAATTCAGCAAGTTTTTCTCTGAGTTCCTCAATCACCTGATCTACATCACTATCTTTTATTTTTTTAGGAGCCGCTTTGACTTTCAGTTTGTTATAACCTTTGATTTCGATTTTCGGGTCTACCTGAGTTTCTATTTGAAAAATTAAAGGTGCATTCTCTTCATCCTGAATACTATTTACCTTTGGTTGCGACACCGGAAAAATCTGGTTCGTTTCACATGTTTCCCGAAATGATTTCTGCACAAAGTCTTCAACCACCTCAGCTCGTATTGAAGCACCAAAACGCTGCTTAATCAATGATACCGGTACTTTTCCAGGACGGAAACCCGGCATTTTAATTTCATTTTTGTATTTTTTGAGCTTCTGATCGAATGCACCCTCTATCTCTTCCTGTGGTACTTCGATATCAATAACCCGTTTCCAGGTTTCCGGTTCAGAAACAGTTGCTTTCAAAGGTTGTAACCTCCTGATTCGATTTTCAATTTGACAATTATTAAATGTACTTCCGCCATGGTGCGAGAAGGGGGACTCGAACCCCCACAGGTTGCCCCACCAGATCCTAAGTCTGGCGCGTCTACCAGTTCCGCCATCCTCGCAAAAGAGACACAAAGGTGGATAAATTCAGAACAAAATAAGTGATTCGCACCCTGAATTCAATTCACTAAACCCAAATATTATAGATTTACTACGATTTTTTCTTAAAATCATTGATACAAATTGTATAAAGGCCTTTTTTTATGCTTCAATAATCAGACCAAAAAAACTCTTAATCATCACTATTCGGCATAGTAAAAAACTGAATATTCAATTTACCTGCTTATAATTTTCGTAACAATTTGTCTTTAAACCGGGTTTATATCAAAACAGAAAAAAACATATGGATTTTGACTGCTCTTTACTATAATATTTCATATTGTGATAATTATTATCTAAATTCGACGATCTTTTCATCATTTGAGTTTATTAGTGAATTTAGATACCAGGTTTATTCTCTTACATTTGATTCGGTTTTTAGATTTCACGATGACTAAATCGTCTTCATTCAGGTAATAAGCACAAAAAAGAATTTTCAGAGCCATATCTGTAATAAACCACATCGCAGGTTAAAATATGAAAGTACTTATAGTAGATGATGAACTGATCAGCAGAATAAAGCTTGATAAACTCGTAAAATCCCTTGGCTATGAAACACTTGTAGCAAGTAATGGCAAAGAAGGTCTTGAATTATGGCTCCAATACAGGCCACGAATGGTAATAACAGACTGGGTCATGCCGGAGATGTCAGGATATGAACTCGTTAAAGAAATCAAGCGGCTCCAGGGAAACCAGTTCAGCTACACTATAATGATTACTTCTCAAAACGACACAGAACATCTTGTAAGTGGCATCGAAGCTGGTGCTGATGATTTTCTCAGTAAACCCTTTATTAAAGAAGTTCTTTCCGTACGCATTAAAGCCGCACAGAGGATTCTCTCATTTGAAAGCAGAGACCTTGTTATTTTTGCCATGGCCCGTCTGGCCGAAGAACGTGATACCGATACAGGATTTCACCTGGAAAGGATAAGACATTACTCAAAAATACTGGCTAAACAGATTGAAAGAGACAATAAGGATGAAGGATTAACTCCTTTTTTTATTGATAACATATTTATGACAAGTCCTCTCCATGATATTGGAAAAATCGGAATACCGGATTTTGTTCTTTTAAAACCAGGTCGTTTGGATGAAAAAGAGTTTTCAATAATGAAACAACATACAACGATCGGCTATACAGCCTTAAAGGCAGCCTGTGATAAATACCCAAAAGCTGAATACCTCAAAATGAGCTCAGAGATTGCATTATATCATCATGAAAAATTTGATGGAAGTGGTTACCCCTCAGGTATCAGTAATAAAAATATCCCTATTTCGGCACGAATAGTTGCTTTAGCCGATGTATATGATGCACTGGTCAGTAAACGGGTATACAAAAGTGCCATGCCACATGATATGGCTAAATCAATTATTATTTCTGAAAAAGGGAAACATTTTGATCCTGTTGTCGTTGAGGCATTTTTAAAACGTGAACAACAATTCATTGATGTACTTGATAAGTATAAAAACAATTAACTGAAACCTAAAAGTTTATATTCATGTCGAATCTTACCGGAAAAACAGTTCTCATTGTAGATGATTACCCATTAAACATAGAACTGCATACAATTTTTGCCCAACAGGCTGGCGCTGAAACACTGACTGCAGAAAACGGTGTCCAATGTCTGGAAATTATAAATAAACATCCCGTAAATTTTATTCTTATGGATATAAATATGCCCGAAATGGATGGACTGGAAACTACAAGAAACATAAGGTCTCTCCCAAACTGTAATAAAATTATTATCATAGGTGTTACAGGATACGATGACAAAGATCAAATCAGTATGTGTATTGAATCAGGTATGAATACAGTGATCAGCAAACTCTTGCTTACACCTGAAAAGCTGATCGAGATTGCTGACATTTATTTTAAAGAATCTGAATCTGGCCCGACTATAAATGAACCAGATACTGCAGCTAATGATATATTTAATTTCGATAAATCAGCAGTTTTCAATTATGAACAAGCCCTCAAGGAATTTGATTCAGACAAGGAGCTACTTCAGGAACTGCTTAGGAAATTTACAAAAATACTAGATAGTCAAATCGTCAGGATTTGCCAGTTATTTCAGGAAAACTGTTTAAACGATATAGCCAACGAAGCACATGCGATTAAGGGTGGTGCTGCAAACATCTGTGCATTCGCGTTATCAGAATCTGCAGCCAACCTGGAATCATATTGCAGGCAAAAGAAATCCTTTGCACTGATAGAAACGGAAATAAATAATTTAAAAAACCAGATAACTGTTTTTGAAAACGAAATCACCCGAATCTCCAACAGCAGTTTCTCATGAGCTAAATGGAATACGAATTATAAAACGAGTACCTTCTCCCGCTCGCGATTCAAAATCAATTGTCCCTGAATGGTTCTTTGTAATTATGAAATATGAAACTGAAAGACCGAGACCGGTTCCTATTCCAACCTCTTTTGTTGTAAAAAATGGTTCAAATACCCTTTTTTTCAATTCTTGCGGAATACCTGGACCATTATCTTCAATTTCGATCTGAACATGTGTGATACTGTTTTTTATTCTGATCGAAATCTCGGGAACAAAACCTTCATCGTTTTTGTCATAAAGGGCATGAGCTGCATTTTTAAGCAAATTAAGTATAACTTGCTGGATTTCAGTTACATTACAGTATAAATTGGGTAATCTAGGATCATAATCTTTTATAATTTTGATTTGTCGAAAATCAAATTTTTTCTTTAATTCATACTCATTGCGGGCCAATTCTATCGTTTGATCAATAACTTCACAAATGTTTTTATAATCTTTCGATTGATTACTCATTCTGCTGAACTGTAACATATTCGAAACGATTTCACTCGCCCGTTTCGATGCAGATAAAATCCCTTCCAAATAACGGATGATTTTCTGATTTACAAGATACTGGTAAAGTGAATCGAGATTAATATCCAATTCGACGGCAATGTCTCTGTTTCGTTGTTGTTCCAATGATACACGCCGCATTATGTTCTGTACACCCTGACTGATAATCCCCAGCGGATTATTTATTTCGTGTGCCATTCCGGCAGCCAACCCTCCAAGAGACATCATTTTCTCATTTTGTATCAACATATTTTCCATATGAGTCTTCTCTGTCACGTCATCAATTAAAATAACTATTCCAGAATTTTGATCCTGAGACAACGGATAAACAGATACATTGAGGCTCAATTGATTGTTTTCATTTTTATTGTAGTTTACCTGGAAATTTCTTGGCAATCTATCCCTCAGGCAGTTGCGTAAATGCTCTTCTTCGTCTAAGAAGGTAATTATCTCTGTCACAGGTTTATGAAGCAGTTCATCCTCACTCGACCGCGAAAAAAAATTAATCGCTTCCTGATTTACTTGTCTAATCAACCAACCGGAATCAACTGCAATTATTACAGATGAGATAGCATCTATCATGTTCTTTAGATAAGCCCTGAGATTGTGTGCTTCTTGTTGTGACCGTTTCCTGTCTTCAATTTCGTGCCTTAAAGATTTAATGTTTTTGTCAAGCTCCAGTACCATACTATTAAAACTTGCCTGCAACAAACCTATCTCATTTTGGCTTGTTTGTTGAATTACAACCGAATAGTCTGCTTCATGTGTTATATATTCAGCAACATCCTTGAGTTCAAGAACAGGTTTTGAAATTATTTGCTGCAGTTTCAATGCTATCAGATATGAAATAAACATTATTGTCAAGAAAACAAAAACGAAAATGGTTACAGTAATATTCTGTTTTTTCTTTATTTTTTCTGTTGAGACATTCATGACAAGCTTTCCAAAAAACTTGTTTTCCTGCACAACTGGTTTTGTTATGTGTAATCCATTACGGTCAAAATAGCTGTTGTCATAAAGGTCTGATAATTTTTCTTTGTCATAGTCATATTGGTGCCTTACAAAAGAAGTGAATTCATTGTCTAAAGAGTCCAGAACTAAAACTTGCTGTACAATAGGCATTGAATTAAAAAACGATAACAGTTCATCAGCCCCCGAGGTATCATTGAACAAAAGCGGTGATTTGACACTTTCGGCAATTAATTGTGCCATGACTCCCATGCTGTTTTTTAATTCATTGTATGAATTTTTGTAATCATAAACCAAGCTGAAAGAAAAAGCCAGTATTGTTGAAAACAATGTAACAGCAAGAATAATAATTATGAGCTGATTTTTGAGAGAAACTCTCATTTTAAATATCATTCTCCCTCTGTTGTCTGAACTATTTCTGATTTCTGTAACAGATGATGACTTATTTTCAGTTTTGACAATGAAGCCTCTTTTTCATTTATGTAACAACGGATTTTACCTTTTTCGGTAACAATACATAAAACCACACCATTTTGAGCCATTTCAACATTACTGCTAATAGTTAAAACCGGTTTACCCCTGATAGTTCTGATAATTTCTGATATATTTTTTTTCTTTTTTCCCGGAAGAATAATCATGTCACATAAAGGTATTTTATCAATAGATTCGATGTGTATGATCCTGACATCCCTCCCCTTTACTTTTTTCTGAGCGAATGTCTTTTCCACATAAGGTACGAATTTATCATTACTGAAAACACCTATTATGAATTGATCACCTGTTTTGATATCCTTTATCGTATCCGACACCTCAGGCCATGTTACAAACCTGATTGCAGCTTCCAGAAAAAGTGCCTTTAACGGCAACTCTTCTATCTGTGATAAACTGTTTGAAAATATAAACAGCAAAATTAAAACTGCATTATAAGCCTTGAAAACCATCATGTCAAGTAAATGATTTCTGTACATTATTCAACCTTAGCTGCCACAATCATTGCTTGTATCAGACAGCAACGGCAATTTTATCTGGAAAGATGTTCCATGGTTCAGTTCACTTTCTACATTAATTTCACCATGAAGATTTTTGACGCAATAAAGTACACTTGACAAACCTAACCCGGTTCCTTTTCCACGTTCTTTTGTGGTGAAAAGCGGATCAAATATTTTTGACAGGGTATCCTTTGTCATTCCAATTCCTGTATCGGATACGTTGATTGCAATAATTTGTATTTGATTTGATTCTTTAAATACAGTTTCATTAAAGGTTGAAAAACTAAGAATTCCACCTTTTGGCATTGCATCACGTGAATTAATACCCAAATTTAAAAACATATTCTGTAACTGGCTATAATCTCCAAGAACAATTGTCTTGTCGGCATTGAATTCCACAACTATTTTTATTCCCTTGCATCCGGGTTTCAATAAAGCTTCTGTATCTGAAAGTACCTTGTGAATATCAACAGAAACCAGATCTTCTCTTTCTTTTCTGACAAAAGTAGTAATCCGCCGAGTTATATCCTGTCCCATTTTAATTATGTTGTTAATGTTTTTAATATATTCTGATTCACTGCTGCCAGCCTGCATTTTGGAACGCAGTAGTGCTGTATACCCATTTAAACCTGATAAGATATTATTAAAGTCATGAGCGATACCACTTGCCAACATGCCCATACACTCCATTTTCTGGGCAGTTACGATCTGTTTTTCCAGCTTTTTTTTCTCTTTTTCTGCTTTCTTCCGTTCAGATATGTCTCTGCACACCGATAATATTACCGGTGATTGCTCCATTGTAATCAGACAGGCATTTACTTCTACAGGAACAAGTTCACCCTTGCTATTCTTGTGTACCGATTCATACATGGTTTTTTGTTTATCCAGTAATTCTCCCATTTGATGCTTAAAATCAATTGCATCGGATTTTGTAAAGAGCTCTTCCATTTTCATATTGGATAATTGTTCTCGGGTAAATCCAAGATAATAAACAGCCTGTTCGTTCATATCAATGATTTTACCGTCTGGTTCATGAATAAAGATTGCATCACCTGCCAGGTTAAACAACTTTTTGAACTTTTGTATACTTTTTTCAAGTTCCTGTGTACGTTTTATAACCTCTTCTTCAAGATGCTCCCGATAACGCGTGTTCTCATCTATCAAATTTTTCCGTTCAAGAACCCTGTTAACCGATAATTCAAGGACACTGTAGTCATGAATCGGTTTGAGAATATAATCCCAGGCTCCAAACTTTAAACTCTGAATAACATCCGAAAGAGAACCAGTACCGGATATTACAATAACAGGAATTGACGAGAATTCTTTCTGCATTATCGAAAGCACATCAAGCCCGTTCATTTCCGGCATTCGCAAATCTGTAAGTACCAGGTCTGGCTTTTCTGTACGAATTTTTTCAACTCCTTCACGACCATTAGATGCCTGCAATGTTAAAAAACCCATATCTTCAAGGTAGTCACAAACATATTCACGAAGCAGATCTTCATCCTCAATTGTAAGGATCCGGATATCTTCATATTTTTCTACAATACCCATATACATTTTTACCTCAACCGGTTACTTCAAAAAAACTTGACGATCCTGACACCAAAAGTACTTTGATCCGTTGAATAAAGATCTTTTTGTGAATGATCTGCCATTTGTTGCCAGCGCAAAGTGTTGATTGTATATTTTTCCATTCTCTCTTTTCCAGGCCTGTCTATTCCCAGAATATCAAATGCGAAAAAGGAAACCTCAACATCGCGTGGTAAATATAGATGTAAACTTGCATTCCACTTTTTTGACACACTTTTCTTAAGATAGCTTATCAACCCGAGTTCCTCTCTTCTATCAGCGATATTCCAGTAATTATACCCACTGTCTTTATCATATAATTCGTTTCTGCCCCACAACCCCCAGAATAACCGTAAATTTGTATGTAATGCAGCGATTTTACCTATATTCAAATTTATATAAACCTTTGTAATATGTGTGTTTAGATTAAGAAAATTTTCCCCATCCAGTGTAACTCCATCTCTGATAAGATTTACATCAAAATTAATCATCTCACCATCCGGTACTGGTTTATAGTACCACTCTCCATCAATTAATACCGAGTCGTAGAAAACATCATTGGTATCCAATGTATGTATTTTGTAACTTCGCCCCTGTTCTTTCACGTCTATATTGACAGGCCGTCCAAATGTGTGGTTAGCGCCTAATTGTTATAATTTTTGTTTCGTATTTTGTATCCATGTCAAAATTTACATATTGATAACTTCCAGCATTTATAACTCTGAAAAGTTTCTGTGACCAACCAAAAAGGTCTTTGACATATCCATATGATAAAGAAGGTGTCAGCGTAAGTTTCTCAAAGAATTTACCTGCATACGCCAGTTCCGCTGACAGTACTTTTTCAGGCTTGAGTTTATGAAGTGTATCAAGTGGCTGTGCCGGCTGAAGCAGATCTGTTGTTGTCGATGGAACTGCATAAGGCCGTTCAAAATAGGGTTCATCCCTTAATGTTCCATCGTCCATGTAATGATGTCGATTGTACTCGTAATTATCTGCACTTCCATTATTTGATTAGGATTGACAAATTATTTTAACAGAATGATTCTGTGATGGTTTGTAAATTAAGGCAAGTTTTGGATTTGCCATAAAAGCCCGTGTATGAAAATCCAGACGACCTCCAAAATGTATTCCAAAATGGTTATTGATATCATAAAGGCCCTCTCCAAATAATGAAATTGTGTTATAGTCAACATTGTCAACAACAGGATGGCCTGGCAATTCTCCTTTTTCATTTTTGCCGTACATGTCTTCACCTATCATGTCCAGCCGGTACTCTATTCCAGAAGAAAACTGAAAACCAGGCACAGATTTAAGTTGATACATTGCACTGGCAGTTATTCTAGACTCCCCAAAAGTTTCTTCAATATAACCAACCCGGTTTGAATAATAGTCTGATTCGTATCCAATTTTTTTTTCTGTACCAGCCCTGGTCGTATTTCGATCATAAGCTAAATCAAAGATTAATTCATTCATACCCAAACGGTAATCATACCTGCCATTAATCATTACATTATCAGATATATATTGTCTTCTATTACTTCTCCATGTTTCTGTTCCATCCCACTCATCATATGTAGTATATCGTCCTTCAACAAACCTTGATTCGAAATCCGGTTCAGGATTTGACTGATGTTCCGGCCAGGGATCAAGAATGAACCAGCCACCGGCACTCTCTTTTTGTCGCGTAATCCGGAAGTATAAATTGAAATCCTTTATTCCCCATTGACCTGCAATTTTCCAATCGCCATCAGTCGATCCATAGCTGCCATCAGATTGAATACCATTTTTGTATAATACATTATTTGCAGGATATGGCCATGAAGCCAGTCCATAGATTCTCGATTGGTGGGGATTTAAGCCATCAGCTTTTCGGAAACCAGCAGAAATTGATATGTTTTGATCCGATTCAGGGAAAATTGCATATATATTCGCTTCATATTCCTGCAATCCTGTTGTTCCAAAATTTGTGCTTATCTCTAACTTGTTTTCAGTGGCCTTTTTTGTAATTACATTCACTATTCCTGCTATTGCACCAGAACCGTAAACCAAACCTGCCGGACCTCTTAACACTTCTATCCGTTCAATATCTTTCATAAGCCCTAACACAGTTTCACCCTGAAAACCATCCCTGGCCTGAGTGTTCATCTTATGCCCGTTTATCAGATAAATAATTTTCGTATTTCGATCATTTGTAACTCCTCTGAGCCCCCATAATGTCCCATTCCATTTATTAAACATATACTGAAAGCCTGGAACATAAATCTCCAACAATTCTGACATATTCCTGGCTCCTGAAAGTTTAATCATATCTCTGGTGATTATTGTCATACTGACAGGTGAATTTTCATGTTTTAAATCCAGAAATGATCCCGATGTTATCTTTAATGTAAGTAAATAATCAAGATACTCAATATCTTCTTCAGGTACAGAACTTTGCATTCCGTTTCCATCTGCCGAATACAAATTAAAAAACGATAACACAAGAACCAGGCATAGTAGTACTGTCCGATTATTCCTCAAAAGTGAATACTTGTTCATAATTGTGTCCTTAAATGACATTGCTTAATATCCCATTTATGATCAATAGAGGGATAATACAGAGAAAATCTGAAAGTGCTTTAAGTAAAACAGATCAAATTGTATATGCTTTGCGCATGGATTTCAACACAGAAGTAATATGATGAACAAATTTTGAATGATTAAGAATGAAACCAAGTAACAGGTCAACATTTGAGGATTTTAGATAGATTTCATATGCCCGAAACAAGCTTCCACGACAAAAAACACAACCTTTATTCTACATGTTTCTTTGAATCGTGCTTAGCGTTTGGAATACCTGGTAACAGACAAGTTTTAGACTTACAAGCTTAACAATACTTCTTGAGGAAACGCTTTTTTTGCTCCATAAATAAACTTAACACTGTTCAGCTATTCGATTTTTGGCTATATACAAAGATTAATCAGAACTCACAAGCTTCAATGATTCAAGCTCCTTACTCCATTTTCCCTTTGAATATCTCTCCATATAAATATCTTTGTATTTTAAAGACATCCTTTTATCACCTTCAAAAAAACTGAGCTGTATAATCCAATAAAACGCATCTTCTTCATATCTTCCATACGGATATGATAACACATAATCCTGATATAATTTCAAAGCCTCTTTGTGATTTTTAAATTGTTCTCTGATTGTACTTGCTAACAAATAACTGAAGTATTCACATTTGGAACTTTTTTGGTATTTCCTGATGAAAGTTTTCATAGAGTTTACTGCTTCACTGTAATTCCTTGACATTAATTGCAGATGGATAGTTTCTGATGCCATATCATCACCGATATTGCTCACAGGAAACAGATTAATAAACTCTTGTGTTAATTCCAGTTTTTTTTCTGCAGAGGCATTTAGATATTTTTTATGCAATAAATAGTATTGCATCCATGTATCTTCCCTTTGACTTTCTCTGAAACGATAATTATAAATAATTATTTTCATAATCTCAGCTGCTTCATTATATCTGAAAATATCACATTTACGTTTTGCTTCATCTTTCAGTAAACGATATACGCTGTTAATAATTTCAGGATTTTCTATTTTTCTGACAATTTCCTTCAAGTATTCATAATTGGTTGCTGCCAATAAATCTGATATGGTTTTTTCAATTTTAACATTTTCGAGGTTACACCCGGAATAATTATTACACTTTTTACTTACAGACTTTTCTTTAAGAACTTTTGCTTTCTTCTTGCTATTGTTGTCAATATAGTTACCCTGATTCCAGATTAATCGATTGTTTATTTTGTTGTTTAAAAACACATTATCGATTTGATATTCCTCAGTTCCTGGCTGAAAGTTCAAAATATCCTTGCTGTTTTCACTATGCCACATATGGTTTTTTTTAACGATGATTTCAGTCCCTGATTTATCCTCCACCTTAACTATCCCATCGTATACCTTAAGGACGGCTCCGTTATGAGAGTCAACATATACAGAAAACCTGGTACCAATATGTGTAAAATTACCATAAGATGTTATAACTGATACAGTGTCTTTTTTTCCGGAGGCGATATCAACAGATAGTAATCCATTATTCAGAATAATTGAGGTTTTTTCGGAGTCTGAATTACTAATATTTATTGATGTATTTTCATATAAAATTGTCCTTGTACGAGAACCAATTGCTAACAACAATTGTGATTCTTTGCCTGTAGAGATTTCTTCCTGAGTATCTCTGTTCTTTTTAGATATTAAGCTGCTATCCCCTGCAACCGATAGTATCACAAATTTTTCAGATTTATTACATTTATCAATATGACCGGCATAAATATTTTCTTTATCATTTTTATCAGCTTTTCCAATTAAAGTTGAGATCCACAAAATGGAAATCAGACATAATATTATTGATGCAGCCATAGCATAAAAGCGGTTTGGCCTGAACTGAATTTTATAAATTCTTAAATCTTTTTTTTTCACCGTTTTGGCATATCCAAGTATCTCATTGGCCGCTTCAACAACCATTTGCTGGTTGATTTCCAAACGGGTAAATCCCTTTTGAAGTATTTTTTTTATCTCGGGTTTATTATTCACGACACTTTTCCAATGCAATTTGAGTTACCAGTTTATGCAATTTCTTTTCAGCTCGTTTGATTTTTCTTCTTACCGTATATTCTGGAATCCCCTCAATCTTTGCGATTTCTCGGGTTTTTAATTCAGCAATATATGTAAGTATAAGAATCATGCGATCATCCTTGCATATTTTTTTAAGTGCTTCATTTACCAATCTGATAGATTCATCTGTTTCATTATCCAGATTTGACTCTAACCAGTTATTACACTTTTCTTCATGCCAGAAATCAACTTTTCCTCTCTCAATCGACCTGATTTCGCTGTTTCTTTTTCTGTATATCGAACGACAATTATTGGATGTTACACGACACAACCAATGAACAAAAGGCTGCTTACCCGGTTTTATATTTCCAATTTCGTGGAATACTTTTAAAAAAACCTCCTGTGCATTATCCCGGGCTATCTGCATATCTAAAAAAAAACGATAACTCATATTTACAACCAATTCATAATGACGTCTGACTAACTCTGTATAACATTCATTATCACCATTACAGAAACTCCGTACAAGATCCCAGTCATCATACTCGTTCAAAATTTTTCGAGGCTTTTTATCCAAAACAGTCTGCATATAATTATATTTTGTTTAATTCAAAACTATAACGATTCCGAATATTTAAATAAACAGATTTTGTGTCAGCATTTATTGATATTACAAAACAAACAGCTATTTGGGATCGTAAATACATCTGCATCCAAGATCGTGTTTTCGGGAATTCGGATCAGCTCTATTTCTGTAAGTTGAAGTCAGCTCTTCTGGATAATTTTTAAAGCCTCCACCTCTGTAACTTTTCCACATCCCGAATTCTGGTCCCTCAGGATCAGTTGTTTTAACAGGTGGATTACTGGAATACCAATCGTTACACCATTCACTTACATTTCCTGCCATATCAAAAAGTCCATAGGGAGAGCGACCAAGATAGTAATTGCCAATAGTTGCATGTAATTGTGCACCATCAAAATCAAAACCAGATTCATTTATTGAATTGTACCCCGCGACATAATTTGCAAGCTTAAAAACAGGAGGTGTTTGATCCATGTAGAAATCATCACCCCAGGGATAGATACGTAGATCACTACCGCGTGCAGCTTTTTCCCATTGGGCTTCTGTCGGCAATTTTCCACCAGCCCATTTGCAGAATTTATCGGCATCACTCCATGAGATCCAAGCGATTGGATAATGAGCATCTAAAGAATCCACACTGAAAACAGATCCGTTACGGATTATACCAATATTAGCCATACTATCATTATAATTTTCAGCATTTCCATCATTCAGAAATCTTATATACCTTTCTACAGTGACTTCATGGCGATCAATAAGATAAGATGAAAGCACAACTTCACGCTGAGGTTGTTCATTTATTGGAACAGTTGAACCATTGCGCCCCATGATAAAAGAACCTTTATGTATATAAACAAGATCCTGTTCTACTGTTATTCTATTTATCCCAGAAATGATTTTCCCGTTTGATTCCAGAAGCCCTGAATCAACTGTCGATATATAATAATAATAACGAACTGCTGATTCATTGATAGTTGTATCAAGCCACATTGTATCATTTCTATCGGTTGTTGAATAAACTGAATCAAAGCTCTCGGTATCTGTGCTTCTGTATACTGTATACCTTAAAAAATCAGCATCGGAATTCTTTTCCCAGATCAGCCGCAAATAGATAAAGAAGTCCCCTTTTAATTCCAGTATTTCCGAACTAACAGGTGCTTTATTAAGAGCTGTAATATAAAGTGCATCACCAGAACTTTTTATACCATCTTTCAATACTACCTCAACAAAATATCGATATTTATTATTTTCAACAATGTTTGTATCAATAAATACACTGTCTTCTCTGCTATCAATTACTGCAATTGTATCATAATAATCATGCATCAAATTGTGTCGAGTCAAGCGATAACACAAAAATGAATCGGCATTGCTTTTATACCATGTTAACAGTATTGATTCTGTATCTGAGTAAGAATACCCGGTATCCCATTTTACAGGAAAAGGAGTTTTATCTACCAACAAAACTGTTGTATCCCTGCCCTCTTTTGAAAGTGTCACATTAAACGGACCAACCGTAAAGTAATTTGGAGAATAAATCTGCAGGATTTCAACAGTTACCCTGTTTTCTGCTACATTATCTTTTATGGTGATATTTACTTTGCTATCATCAATAATATCAGTTGTATCTTCGATTTGCATATATCTGTATATTATCCTTGCATTTTCAATTTTTTCCAGGTTTATACTATCCCGAAAATAGATAACGCACGAAAATTCAGACATTTTAAAGTCAGGATTTGCAGGATCATACACGTTATCACGAGGCAAACAGACTAGAAAAAGGATTACAGATCCCGACAAATACACAAAAAACATTTTTGCCCTTAATTTATCCACAACCCACATATCTTTTCAATTCAAAACATTTACAGCTCAATAAAATCAGTAAATATGCCTGAAATCGGAACCTGCTAGAGCATTAGTCCATAATTGCATGTTGTCGAGCTGTTTTTTTTATTCAAAACATAACTAGAAAACAATCCAAAAAAAATAAAAATCGATCCCTTTGCAAAGTGATGGCGTAAAAGTCTATAAAACTGCGTTTTTATCGTTTGACTTAGCTTACAGTATTATATTTACAATTTAACTACTTTCAGACATATCCGAGGTTATCACAAATAAATACATTAATAATTTTTTTTATTCACGTCAATAAAATGAACTGACAATTTAATATTTCAAGCATACATTACAATACCATTAAAAAACTATTTTAAAAATCATTCTTCCGAAAGAAAGACCTGCTGAAATCCATAAAATATTTCTTGTAACATTCCATACAAGAGCTTTATTATAAAGGAGATCAAAATCAGCCCCGGGTTTTGCCTTCCTGTATTCCTCTATCGCATGCTGCTGAAAATAGTGTGCTGTACCGCCTCCAGCAGTAAGCAGTAAAGATAAACCAAGCCATTTTAAAACAGAACGTTTATTTATTCTGTTTTCTGCAGCTATTAGAGTAAAATCATATTGATATGTATTACCACTGATAAAACTTACTGGTATTTCGATTGGTACATATGGCTTTTTTATTAATTTCAAACTGTAAGTTCCAGGGTTTACCATTCCTTCATAGGGAGTTAAACCTAATTCATTGTTATCCATGAGAATTGAAGCACTTGAAGGAGATGTTGAGATGATAAGCTGCACCATTTCGGTCCGGTTAAACCAAAGTAAAAGCTTTGAGCTTAGAATTTCTGCTATTTCGGTTTCTTTATCATTCCTGCCGGCTATCACATTTATATGTGCAGTTTTACCCCCCGACATGCTTAAAACTATTAGTGTAATACTGAAACCATAATTGCAAGAGTCTATTTCACCCCATATTACATAATCTATTTTCATTTTTCTTGCTTCTACAAGTACTGATTCATCAGGGAAAGATTCAACTTGGAGATCGGAGTCAAAAATCGATTTTAAAAAATATTCTTGTTCACTTAACATTCTGTTCAACGCTGAACCAAGATTATCAAACTCTCGTTCCATTGTCTGATTCCGAATATTTCCAATTAACAGATTACTCTCTTTGCTGTTTATTAAATTATTTCCTGAAGCACTGAATAACAAGAAACCTGTAATAATTATAATTTTATGCATATATGATAACTGCCCATTAGATTATATTGATTTTAAATATAATGGTTTTTCTACCTCATCAACAATATAATGACAATTTTTCATTAACCAGTTATCTTCTCCTGCATATCATTACCATTAATTCGACCACCAACAAATGATTTCATTGACATAAATTGTTTTGATCTGTTAGGTAATGATTAGCCCCGTTAATATAATTCAGTCATTCATAGTAAAATAATGTTATCACTATAATTGATGTCATTTTATAATAGAGGATTGGAAATACCAAGTTAGCCAAATCAACTTCATTTAGCCCTCATAAGGTTTTGATTTTACTGGTTATGTCATCGGTGAACCCCAGAAAAGACAGCCTTTATACAAAATCACTGCAATAAAAAGCACCGTGAGCTCTTTCTTTCTACAGGATTGGTAGTTAGTAATTAGCAACAAACTGAGAAAATGACTGCGTAAAGAAAAGTATTATTTAGACAAGACCTACCAGTCATCACTAAAGGCAATCTTTTTATGTTAGTAATATCAATATCTATTTATTTATTTTATAAATATAAATTGCTTTTTTATGAGCAGATGTATATTTTATAAATAAATATCATAATCAACACACAAAAAGGACATCCAACATGACTTCAATCTTTTCTATTTCCCATACTATTAAGTAAGACGGTACTATCAGATCCCGGTACATTTATAACAGACTTAAAGTACTTGAGCCTTTGTTTTTTTAATTTTTATGCGTAAAAACATATGACAGATACTTCGAAGCATCTTCCTTTAATACATTGACATGTAAAGTCGAGAAAGGAGGTAACGACTATTAACCAATGACCCTTTTCTTTATTTTTATTTAATCCTGCAGTCATTTCATACTAAAAAATGGGGCAGGTAAAGACACTTTATTTACCTATCAATTAATACGAAAAGGATATGTTATGTCAAAATTTTTCGTTAGATGCTGCTTTTTACGTATTGTTTTTGTAGTTCTGATTTCTATATTTTTATCTTCTGCAGAAAGGAAAAGTGGAGAGATGACTTTATCTCTTCCTGAAATTAAATGTCCAGTATCAAGGGACGCTGATGGCAAAGGTGTTTTCGGGAAGTATGCAGTCCATGGTAAAACAGGTGAACCAATGCTGCCTATGCAATCAATTAAAATACTTCTGCCGCCATTTGCAGATCTTAATTCATTAAAAGCCAAAATCACAGATAGCACAATAAAGGACATTGACGGGAAATGGGAAATAGCACCTACACCTCCAGCCGTTCCGTCCTCGTCTGCGAACAAAATTCATTCTGACGATTCTAACATAGTCAACGGGCTTGACATGGATATCTATTCAAAAGATAAATTTTTTCCTGAATCATTTATCCGGTATACTTTATCAGGTCATATGCGATTATGGAAAGTTGTTGAAGTCATAATATCCCCATATCAATTTAATCCGGTTACAAAGCAACTTCGTATGCTTGAGTCGGCGAATATTGTATTAACTTTTGATGAAAAAACCAAAGATGCTTCTATTCCAGGCAGTTCAATCTTCATAGATAATATTTCTGAAAAATGGGGTAGCATGTTCAAGGACAGCTTTATCAACTTCGAAGACATAGCTCCTGAATACCGGTCAAATTACAAGGAGCCTAAAAGCGGTAATGATTCTGGGATATCCTCAGATAGCTTACCTGGATATGCGATAATTACTACTGATCAGATCGTAAATATGTCAAATAAATTAAGCGATTTTATCTCATCAAAACAGAATCTTGGTTATAATGTATACATTGTAACAGAATCTGACTGGGGTGGGAGCACTGGGGATATTGCTGCAGAAAACCTCAGATCCTGGCTGCAATCAAATTATATTCCAAAGAATATTGAGCACGTTCTTCTGATTGGAAATCCGAACCCCGACACCGGAAATGTGCCAATGAAGATGACCTGGCCCCGATATAGTTATAGTACATATAGAGAAGCTCCTACCGATATGTATTATGCAGAATTAACCGGAAACTGGGATCTTAATAATGATAACATTTATGGCGATTACCATAACGATTACGGATTGGGTGGTGCCGAACGTTTTTGTGATCTCTATTTAGGTCGTATACCTGTTTATAATGGCATCAATAATCTCGACCACATTTTATCGAAGATAATTGCCTACGAAAACGCTCCAATAAACGATATCCAATGGCGCCGAAGAGCACTTTTACCCATGAAACCGATGGACTCGTCGACTCCATCTTATCAATTAGGTGAAAATATTAAAGATTTGATTTTAACTCCAAAAGGTGATTGGAACAGTTACAGAATATACGAAGAAAACTATGGATTAATTCCTGTTCCTGAATCAACTCCTTGTACATATGATAATGTAAAAAACGGATGGAATCTTTCTCCAACAGGAATAACAGCCTGGCTTACGCACGGTTCTCAAACATCTGCATCAAGCGTAATGAATAATACTTATGCTGCAATGCTTAATGATACTTTTCCATCACTGACATTTCAGGCAAGCTGTTTAAATTCATATCCCGAAAACCCTGCAAATCTTTCCTATACACTTTTAGTGAATGGTGCAGTAGGTACCGTAGGAGCAACAAGAGTCAGTTGGTACTATATAGGACAATCAGATTTTACCAACTCTCCATCAATTGGCGGGATGGCATACGCTTATGTTAATAATATGATAACAGATGAATTCGCTTCCGGAGAAGCTCTTAACAATTTGAAGAGCAGTATCAATCCCACCTCTGCTTCCATGTGGATGAACTGGCTTGTATTCAATCTTTATGGTGACCCATCAGTAAGTCTTTACATGGGTTCACAAGAACCTCAGGACCCCTGTGATAATCCTATAATGATTAACTGCAACGGATACTACTATCAGCATTGGGGAAATTATAACGCAACACCAGAAGGTATTTGTATCAGGGTGCATAACGATGATTATCTCAATGGAACGATGTTCTCAGTTCGTAACAATGGAACTAATGACTCAGTAATTGTAGAATGGTATGGGGTTCTTGATCAGAACAGATCAGATTGTGAAGACAGATGCGCTAATCTTTTTGGTAATGGTGCACAGATTAATAATGTTTGCACTCCACGGGAAGGCGGATACATGTATTTTCGTATCAGATCTAAAAATGATCAAACCTGTTCCGTTAGGATCGAATTTACTAATTGGATGAACGGCCCAGGATGCCAGTAAGAGATAGTTTCTTATTTGCAACCTGATTATTTTTCTTTCATTAGCTCTTCAGTTTGCTCCAATTCATGTGCAAATTGAAGAGCTGTTTTAAATACAATCTTAGAACGATTCCATTACACGAGTTTTTAGGCCTATATTGGCAATACATTTTGACTTTGATAAAACCCGGATTTGGTATTACGTAATCATAATCATTTCCTCCTGTATAGAAACGAGTAGTTTACTATGAACTGCTCGAACCGTGACTACCGCAAAAAAAGGTCTATGCCATTGAAAGCTATATCCGCCTGGCCAATTGTGGTATTGTCGTCGTAATCGTATTGAATCAATCAAACTGTGTTAATAAAAATAAAAATCCATATTTCCTGTAAATTGAATTGCGGTTGAGAAGTTATGAATTCAGAATTGATACCGACTCCGATTCCGAAACCCAACTCTGTCGGGGATTGCTTAAACCCAATATTCTAAACTGAACTAAAGATAAATTTGAAGACAAACAAAAATATGTCTACCCAAGACATATTTGCCGGGTATAGTCTATATACAAAATTTAACCAAACATGCATAGTAGAGCGTCTGATTTATAGGGAATGGCATTATTAATTTCCGAAATGAACAGTAGACATTTTCGATGCATTCAATAATAAATAGTAAATACCTCTCAAAAATATAGGTATTTCGGAAATTATTTTTGACACTTTCTATAATTCATAATTCTAAATTCTTTAAGTACCAATGCCTACGAAAGAAACTCCCTAAGGGAATCGTTTAATTTAGATTCAGGTCGCGTATAAATGAACCAGTGCAACAGTATATTATGAATAAATCAAAAAACCATTCTATTCTGACTTTGAATTTATTTTGAAAAGATTTAAACAATATATAAAAAAAGTGTTCAATCTATAATTCTCACACATTATAGTATTGAATAAACAAATGTTTCGAACCCATCACATTAAAAAAGGAGAGTGTATTATGAAACAATCTTTTACAGCTTTATTTATTCTTACAATTATTCCTGCAATTGCAAATGCATGTCTCGGACCTCAAAATGTTTTTGGCATTCTATTAAACGATGATGAATCTGTTGATATCAGTGTTATCGAGGAATATGGAGAAGAAGGAACTAATTATTTTTTTCAACAGTCAGGGTGCAACAATACAGATTCTTCAAATTGCACTAACACATATTCCTTTAAAAGCCATTACAGCCCTTCTGTCATGGTTGAAATTATTCTTTCCGGCAATCAAAAACTATATCCCAACGTACTCAGGTTTACTATTGACGAACAGGCACTAACTGAAGGACAGTTTCTGTTCAGTGAGTGCATACAAAAAGAACTCGACTGGCTGGTTAATTTTGGTATTTTATCCATGGAACGAATTAAACGGGAAACAATTCAGGCCGCTTTTATAGAATCAGATAATAATAAAATAGCCAGTTTTTTCTGGACTAAGCAGAGTACTCTCTTACCTAACAACGCAACATTTGATTCAGATGGCCAAATAGTTGCTACAGCTTGTGTTTCTGATGATTTTTCGCAAGTATTTTTACCTCCACAAGAACTCACAATTACCGTAAACGTCCTAAATAAGTACCAAAACTCCAAAAAGTATAATTTTGTAAAACAAAATATTTCAATTAAAAATTCTGTACATATAGTAGATATCAGAGGACGTATCAACCCACGCCTGACAGCTAAAACAGGCAGACAGCAACGAACGGCAGGTATTTTTCTGGAATATGATACCAGAACCAAATCGGTAAAGCGTACTCTATCAATGCCTTGAAAATTTTTCGATAAAGTTTAAATAGCTATGTCCTTTCGTATTAAAGAATATAGGCCGTTTTTAGAATCGATGTTTAAAAAACGGCCTATTAATAATCTCTAAAGATTGAAATAACACTGCATTGTCAAATTATATTTACCAGAGACAGAGAAAATATTTGATAAAACCGATCCGGAAGAGTACCTTTCATACCCAACCGAAGTCCCTTTCTGCTGCGACAATACCGTTATCGCAGAGTCTAAACGATTGATCACCCTCCCCCCTCTGGTATTATGTGCATAATCATTTGATTCCACATTAACCACATCATTCGGACATTATTAAAAAATGATATATTTTTGATAATCTTGGTATTGCTATCTACCACATTCTTGAATTATTTTATGCATACCTTTGAGGGCCCATAACTCAGTTGGTTAGAGTAGCGGACTCATAATCCGTTTGTCCTAGGTTCGAGTCCTAGTGGGCCCATTTTTTACATTTTTGTTATCAGGAGGTATTTTGCAAACCTATAAAGTTTGGCTAAGAAAATCAGGTCTGCAAAGTAACTCTTAAAATAAAAGCACCCCTTCGGAGGTGCTTTTTTTATTTCAGGTATATGGAGGGTGTATGATTCAGGATTTGGAATACTTAATAAAATTGCAGGAAATTGATCTTCGTATATATGAACAGGAAATGGCTCAGGAAAAATTCCCTTCTAAAGTGATAGAATTACAAAAAGAAATTGACGATATTGGCTCGAAATTAGAAAGCACGATTAAAAAACTTGAGGAAATAGAAAACGAAACAGGAAAAATAGATGAGCAGATTAATAACAACCGCGCACTACTTGAAAAAAGTCAGAGTAGATTAAGTTCAATTAAAACGAATCGCGAATATGATGCTGTTCATGCAGAAATTGAAGCACAAAAAAATATGATAAATAGTGCAGTCATTCGTAAAAAAAACCTTGAACATGAATCAGAAATGCTGAATACTACCAAAAATGAAACCAGTGCTGAATATGACAAAATTCTAAATGAAAATGGACCACAAATCAAAGACTTAAAAGCCAAAATTGAATTAATTGATTCAAATATTTCAGAAATAATGAAAGAACGCGAAGATATTGTTCCGAAAATCGGAAAATCTGTATACCGTACCTACGAACTAATTCGAAAAAAACGAAAAAACAGACGTGCAATCAGTCTCATTTCAAATTCTAAGAATTGTACTATTTGCTTCAAAATCCTTGAGCCCCAGTTATATAACGAGATTAAACGTGGTACGAAACTTATATTATGTCAGAATTGTGGTTCAATTCTGATCTGGGATGAAGAAACAACCAAGACACAACATGCCTAACGCTATATTGTTTAATTTTACCAATGCATAGTTTTTCTTTGTATAAAAGAATGTTGAGATATCTGACCACGTACTGGCCGTTGGTCTTATTCTCTATTTTTCTTTCATTTCTTGTTGTTATTTTTGAAGCCCTTTCATTATGGTTTGGTGCGAGCCTTGTCCAAACCCTTTTTGACACGTCTCCATTAAATACCGAAATACCTGATTTCAATTTAGAAAATTTAAATGAAATTCTGAAATATTGGACATATCAGCTTATTCGACGCCCCGAACCTATTGATTCATTAAAAATTGTATGCGTGCTTATGGCTTCCACTTTTCTCGCAAAAAATATTCTTGTATACCTTAAAACACTGGTAATGGCAAAAATAAATTTGAAAATTGTCCGGGACATGCGCAATCAGCTTTTTGCACATGCCATGAAATTACCGGTACCCTATTACGATAAAACCAAATCCGGTAATATAATATCCCTTATTCTGAATGATGTTTCAAATATAAATGCTTCAATGACAGGTACATTTGACAAACTGTTTATTGAACCAATGCGGGTGCTCTTTTTTATCACCACATTATTCATCATTAATATTCGTCTAACTCTGGCAATTTTTGTTATTTTTCCTTTACTTGGATTCTTGATCGCACAGATTGGAAAAGTAGTCCGCCGAAGAAGTAAGCGCGTACTTGAATATATGGCTGGCCTTTTATCTATTCTTCATGAAACAATTAGCGGAATACGTGCCGTTAAAATGTTCAATATGAATGAGATAGAAACAGAAAAATTTAAAAAAGAAAACCAGAAATTTATTCATCATTCATATCGTTCAACAAGTATCGGAGCAATCTCAAGTCCACTAACAGAAATTCTTGGAGTTGTTGTTGTTATAATTCTTTTATGGTATGGTGGGAGCCAGGTGCTTACCAAAGGTGGTTTTGGTGCTGAGGATTTCGTTCGTTTTCTGATTTTTCTCTTTTCTACATTTACTCCCCTGAAAACTCTAACAAATATAAACAATACTCTTCAACGGGGTTTTGCAGCCGCAGAAAGGGTTTTTTCTCTCCTTGATTCACCAACTGAACCTCTTGGCAATCTTCTGGAATCTAAACCGTTACCAAAATTTGAGAATTCCATAGAAATAAAAAATGTTACATTCTCATATCCACAATGCAGTGAGATTGTTCTAAATAACCTTAGTTTTACGATCAAAAAAGGCTCTATTGTTGCTTTGGTAGGTTCAAGTGGTGCTGGTAAAAGTACCATCCTCGATCTTCTGCCTCGTTTTTACGATATTAAGCACGGATCAATTTTAATTGATGGCAAAGACATTGGGAGAATGGATATAGCTGGTTTGAGAAACCTGTTCGGTATTGTATCTCAGGAAACAGTTCTGTTCAATGAAACAATCTTCAATAATATCGCCTACGGGTTCCCAGTTGCATCCGTTGAAATGGTTACACAAGCTGCTTATGCTGCAAATGCATGGGAATTTATCGAAAAACTTCCTGAAGGTCTTAATACAATTATTGGAGAGAGGGGAGTCATGCTTTCGGGTGGACAACGTCAGAGAATTTCGATTGCACGAGCATTGCTTCGTAATCCCCCTGTACTCATTCTGGACGAGGCGACTTCTGCACTGGATACTGAATCAGAACAACTTGTTCAAGCTGCAATTAATAATTTAATAGAAAACAGAACCGCTTTGATTGTTGCACATCGTTTATCTACAATTCGTAATGCAGATATGATTCTCGTTCTTGAAAACGGCTCCATAATCGAAAAAGGTTCTCATGAAGATCTTTTAGCACTCAATAAAAGGTATAAATATTTCCACGATATTCAATTCGCCGCCACTTCAGAAACATCTGATAAGAAATAATGGCACTTTAATAAATTGTTGCCTATGGTATGATTATTTTTTAAAATCGGGATAGTAAAGATTTTTTTAATAATAAATCCAGAAATTTCACGATTTATACCAGAATGAGTGTTGTAGCCAAATAAACACAAGTCTCTCTTTTACGTGTTGTTTTGCTAACACGTTCGATTTTTGCAATGTTAAAAAAATACTCGATCCAGAACACAAAACATTGATCTAAAATCCTTAGAAAGGATACGTTTAGCATTGTATAAATACGCCCCTCCCCCACACTTACCCTTTTTTCATTATTATCAAAAAAAATATGCCTGGTTTCAGGTAATAGTGTATCAGGTGTATGGTTTTACTTTTATTTAGTATTTATCTATTGGTTCTCATCATTTTCTCAATTAGTGTTCTGTTTGGAATAATGTAATCAAAAACAGATAAAAGTGTAAAGATAGCTGGAATTAATAAAATCCAAAACCCTAAATGGTATCCAAGTATTGATTCTGGTAACGGGATATTATAAAGTTCAAGTATAACAACAAATATCACACAAAAAGCACCTGCACCTTGTAATACAGCTTTTGCTTTCCCAGACTTTCTGGCAGCAAGTACCACTCCGGAACTTGCACAAATAATTCTCAGCAACTGCATAAATGCATCTCTATAAAAAAATAAAAGATACATCCATAAAGGGATTATTCCTGAAACCATAAATGAAATAAAAATTGTCAGACGGGACACGCTATCAGCAACAGGATCAAACACTTTTCCGAAATCAGTTACTTCATTTCTCCCTCTTGCGATTCTGCCATCAAAAAGATCTGTAATTTCTATCAATATTGCCAGAGCAGCAGCGACCCAGATCAATCCAATGCTATTATTTTGATAACCTGTTATAAAAAAGTATGCAAAGACAGGAGCAATAACAATCCGCGATCCAGTCAGCATTGTAGCAACATTCATTATTAGCACACTCCAATACAAAATTTTTGATTTGAATTAAAACCTAAATGGATACCATCAGTTGACGGCAATCTGCATAACGGCTCCGGCTAAGAAAAGGCTTATACTGTTAAGGTCATACCTGCCAACGATACGGCCAAGCGCAGACATAAACACCTTATACCAATATCCTCAAAGCAGATTGCGTAAAGAAATCGTCTGATTCTGGTAATATATAAATTGCCTTATAAATACCAAAACTAATGTTTAATCAAACTACATTTTCGTTTTTTAAAGCCATCAATAACTATTTTCGAAAATGTTTTGAAATCAGATACTAAAATTAAAACCTGTACAATAAAAATTTATCACATCATTTAGAATACATCCTTACTAACATAAATCTTTGGAATATGCTCAAATTATGGTAGCGGGGTATCCACTTAAATACACCTGGTTTTTCCTCGTTTTCATGTTAATTTGCCAGTTCTTTGTAAGTTACGGCTCGTATTTGCACCGCTTGCTGCAACAATCGGTAGAATAACATTCCTCTGGA
>JAAYEB010000239.1 GCA_012728995.1 Fibrobacter sp.
TATCCAATTGAGTAGAGCTGTCAAAATTGCACCTGCGAAAAGAATTCTCACCCTGAACAAAATAATCTGGGTTAAAATCTGTTTTTAAACTGAATTTAGAGGTATCAAGATTTCCGGAGTGCCATGGTGAATAACCATTTATTGTTACAGATCCCCCAAATGGGTTTAATCTTAGCTCCCCTGTACAACCGCCATAACGAGAATCTCTATGGCCAACCTGTATAAATGACTTACGCTGGTTTTGCGGATAACCTGTAAAAAACGCCATTGTGTTATTGTAAGATGTCAATTTTATCTGTGATACAACGTTCCAGTTTGACGTACTGCTACCATCATTATCAGCAGTAACACTATCTATACTAATACCTGAAGAATTATTGCTATTTATGAATCTAAATTTCACGTTATTTTTAGTATTCAGGTTCTGATCAAACGGATTACTATCTAACCATGGAGCATTTTCAATATTACCAGCATGCACTTTGGCTTTCCCACTCGTCTTAAGTTGATCACGTGTATAAAAACTATCAACTAAACCCTTTGCTATCTCAGCCGTATCCGCTTTTTTTGCAACATCCGCAGTATCAGCCCGAAATGAATATGGAGCACAAGTAAGTTTTGTTCTTTTTGTAAAAGCTTTACCCTCTACACTTATTCCAAGCCAGTATGTTTTATCAAATGGTAATGCAAGCGATTCAACAGATCCAAGCTCTGTTGAGAATAATCCCTGCTTTGTTTCAATTTCCTTTTTTTCACTCCAGATAGAATCTCCGGAAACAGAATCGTTATAGATAGTAAAAATAAAATCGTATTTACCGTCTTGTTTTGGATTTCTCTTTGAATCCGTAACCACTCCCTGATAGGATATTATTTTCGGTATAGATCCATTAACAAAAGATGTAATAACAAAAATCAGAATTACGATATTAAAAAACGGCTTTTTCATTAATAATCTTCCTTTTATTTTTTATATTCTCGTTTAAATCAATTCTTTTCCATATCGGATTTTATAGTAGATATAATTTTTTCCAACTCTTTAATTTTTGCATCTGATTTTTTCTGATTTTCAGCAATTTTGTTTATTTCATTTATTTGTCTTTCAATTTTATTTTCCTGATTCTCAATGATCTTCTGTTGTTCCTTAACTGCTTCAATAAGAACAGTGCTGAGTTTACTGTAAGCAACAGATTTATACCCGTCTTTGTCGGTTCGAATTACTTCGGGCAGAATTTTTTCTACCTCCTGAGCGATTACACCGATCTGGCGGCCTTCAGGGAAATGCCGATCCGGAAAATCCGAGTGTTTCCAGTTAAAAGAGATTCCTTTAAGAGCATTTACTTTTTTTAAGGGATCCTGTATTGAATCGATATCGGTTTTGAAACGGATGTCGGAGGATTGTGTTTCGGGGTTGAGGTTGCCGGAGTGCCAGATTTTACGCCAGGGTTTACGGATGCCACCATCCAAACCACCAAAATAAAGATTACCACTATTTGCACGTCCTATAATTTCTATTGTGTGCGTACTACTGTGTGCGGATCGTATACCATAATTGATTGCGTTGTCAGGGCTCGACGGGTCATTGGCATCCAATCGCAAAA
>JAAYEB010000240.1 GCA_012728995.1 Fibrobacter sp.
AAAATTATCGATATATTATAATCGCCTGAATTTTTACCTGAATATATTTGTGTAGGGTGTTCAGGTGATGGTGGATGCAGGATGAACGTTTTTCATTCAATATTAGATAGAGCAGTGCTGAACCCGGCAGGATTGTACAGGGACTATATAAAGAATACATGTCCCGAAAGTGTATACAGACGTTGAAATAAATATTTTTTACTTTAATCCCCTTTTTTAGGCGGAGGACTAATTTATTATGCAATTACCAAAATCAAGGCGACGACAGAAACTCAGGGAAAAGCGTTGTCAATATCCCGGATGTGGAAAAATCTTTTTTGGAATCCATATCTCAAAGTACTGTCCTGAACATCGGCAGGATCGCTACCGGATACGCAAACGCACGAAACCTGAAGATGTTAATATTAAAAATCAGACATACAAGCATACTTATACTGAAGTCGTTACCATGGTTATGGATTGCGCTCTCGAAGGGTGTGAACATCAATTTGAAGTAAAAATTTATCCTCGTCAGTATATCTATCCAAAATATTGTCCGGAGCATCGAAACGAATACAAAAGAATCCGTCATCTCCAGTTAATCGGCCGTGATGATCTCATTGAAGAGATGAAGCGGGAGAGCGAATCCTTTGAGTTTGATCAGGGGGCTCTGGGTGGAGAGGATGAGAACGAGGCTGTCGATGCAGATGTGGTCGATGATGTAGCATAAGTTGCTGCAGTTTTCGTAAGGTTGATCTCTTCCAATATTAAAAACGCCAGTTGTCTGCAGAAAAAAAAGCAAACTGGCGTTTTTTATTTCTATTTTATGCTTTTTCACTGATCCAATCCTGTTTATTGAACTTGTTTCAAATTATTTTTGATACTTTAAAATATTCTTGAATAAAATGAAGGATATACATAAATGGCCACGTACCATGAAAACGTTGCGAGTGTAATTGAAGGTGTTGGTAAATTTTTCAAACGGAATTTTACTGATATTGTGATAAGCGGCCCCGACCTTGTACCACAGGATATTCAGAAAGATCCTGTGATGCTGGTTTCAACTCATCGCAGTCATCTTGATTACTTCCTGGTTGGCTCGAGATTTTTTGAAATGGGTTTCAAAAACCTGAGGTTTGCTGCAGGAAGTAATCTGACCAATCTTCCCTACATTGGAAAGCGTTTCAGGAATTTTGGCGCTTTTGCAGTCGAACGTGATACCGGCTTTGAACGAAACTATGTCCGGAATCTCTGTAACAGTGTCGTATCGATGATGGAGCAGAGGGAAGCAATCATCGTTTTTCCTGAGGGGGGGAGAAGTTATTCCGGCAGGATGCTTGAGATAAAAGCCGGCATACTTGGTGCATCGGTGCTTACACGATCAAGAAATCCGCATATTGAAGTTCAATTGTTACCTGTGGCCGTTTCGTACGAGTTTCCACCTGATCTTCCCTGGTTTGAACTGTTATTAAAAGGTAAACAATTGCGGAAGAGAGACAGGAATTTTTTCCAGAAGCTACTCGGGAGTATCTACTATTTTGGTGCAGATATCTGCGCGTTCGCTCCCCTGATGTTCCCATGGATGCCACAATGCAACCGGGGTAA
>JAAYEB010000241.1 GCA_012728995.1 Fibrobacter sp.
CGGACTTGATGCTAACTGGCACGATTCTGTCAGTATTGTCCGGACATGTTTATTGCCGGTTTTTGTGATACCCTTTTTACGTTCTTTTCCACCAGAGCTGTATTCTGCGACATCAAGACCAACATAACTGGTAAGT
Source organism: Fibrobacter sp. (assembly GCA_012728995.1). Classification (GTDB taxonomy): domain Bacteria; phylum Fibrobacterota; class Chitinivibrionia; order Chitinivibrionales; family Chitinispirillaceae; genus JAAYEB01. The sequence goes on from JAAYEB010000241.1 coordinate 137, forward strand.
TGCTGTGGATGCTCAAAACGACGGATATCACCGAGTTCGCAGATAATCGTCATTGAGCTCAGCATGTCAATACCACGGAAACAACTTAGTGCATCAGCGGCTTTCTTGTAACGCTCACTTTGAGCAACGCGGGTAATTTCGGCGTCGAGTTTTTCGATACTTTCAGAAAGACTTGTATATTGTGCAAGCAGTAATTCAATGTCAATCTTGCAAATTTCCCGTTCAAGAGTAGTTACCCTTTGTTTAAGCCAGGAAATGTGCTGATCTGTCCAATATGTTTTAAAGCCGCTTTCTACTTTAAAATCGATGTCATACCGCTTACAGGTTGCTAAAATATGCGTTTTTAACATTTTTCTCTGTCTCACCAGAAAATTACGTGAGCGTACTACATCACGTACCTCTTCATCTGTTTCATCCGGCACGTAGATAGGCGTCAAGAGTTCTTTGGCATATAACTCCGCAAGCTTGAGTGCATCAAGCCGGTCGGTCTTAACACGTGCCCCTGTCTTTACCGGGACAAGCGATGGTGCGATTATATCACAATGTATACCTGATTTTCGTAAAAAACGACACAGAGAGAATCCTATATAACAAGCCTCATAACAAAGACGAATGTTTGCCTTATCAGTGAAAAGATTTATGAGCTTTTTACGAACCACACCATGATCAGGTTTGCACTTAAACTCTACAATCTCACCAGTTGCTCTATTAATACCTGCACCATGGAATGCTGTATCATCGACATCAAGACCAACATAAACTATATTCTTTTCAGACATTGGATGACCCTTTCATAGGTAAGTTAAACAGTTATTATTATAACATAACTTATTCTGGTAACCAGTCCACGATAAATGAGAGTGGTCATCCATAATATCTATCAGTCCTGATGACCGACAGCCATTGAAATCTCCCTGGAGGTAGCACAGTGTCTACAGACAAACCCCAAAACGCAGTTCCAGCGGCAATTATGAGTGCGCTCAGAAGCTCATGGGGCGTCGCCGTCATACTGTTTTTGCTTGTGGCAGCAGTCTTTCACAGCTTTATCTTCTCAGGCGACATGCTTGTGAGCTCTGATCAGATGAACGGACTCTACACCAAAGTCTTTCTGAAGAACGCTCTCGACATTTTCAACGAGTTTCCGCTCTGGTTCTCCTCACGGCTTTCAGGAATGCCCACAATAGACACCCTTTTCGGTGACATTTTCTATCCGCCTTCGATTCTGATAACGCTTATCGCCCCTATACCCAAAACGATCGGCTACAAGATGCTCCTCCATATATTTATGGCAGGGATTTTCTTCTTTCTCATGCTGCGCAAAGGGTTCGGCATGAATAACTTTGTGAGCCTCACAGGCGGGGTGCTATATATGTTCAATCCGCAGTTCGATTCCCATATATACCCCGGACACGATGGAAAGATGTATGTGATAAGCTGGCTTCCGTTCATAGTGTGGCAGCTTAAAGTCCTCTGTGAGAGCACCGGAATTCTCACGACTACGCTTCTTGGCGTAGGGATAGGCTTGTGCATTCTCACCTCTCACATCCAGTTGACCTACTTTGTGCTCTGGGGAGCCGGACTTTACTTACTCATTGCCGCGATGCTGCTCCTTTTCAAAAACAAAGACAGAAAAAAGGCACTTATTGTGTCGGGCTGTTTCTGGGGCGCGGAGATAAAAATAGACTCGAAAGCCGTGTCTTACTGTAGGGTGGACTGCGCATGGATGGCAGTCCCCGTGAAAGAGACTTCCCACCGATGAAAGAGCGTCGCATAGACATTGGTATAATCAACTATAACGGCGGCGACCACCTTATCGGCTGCATAGAATCGCTGCAAAACATGCGCGGCTGCGCAGTCACGATTTATGTGCTCGACAATGCTTCAAGTGATGGTTCCATGGAGCGGGCCCGCAGCGCGTTTCCAGGGCATGTCTATCTGGATTCACCAGTAAATCTCGGCTACGCCGGGGGGATCAATCTGCTTCTTGCATCGATGACAGCACCCATAGTCGCTTTCTGCAACATGGACCTGGAGTTTTCTCCCGACTGGGCTGGGCACATTATAGACTGTTTCGATTCGGACCCTGACGCGGCCTCCGTCGCATCGCTTGTCATTGAAAAAGAGAGCGGATCGGTCTATTCGTCAGCGGTAAATTTCTTCTGGGACCTTTTTCCCGTAAGTTCACGCTGCACTCCCGACACGGACCAACCATACGAGGTGGCAAGCGCATACGGAGCGGTCATGACTTTTCGCAGGGAGCTTTTCGACCGGATCGGACGCTTTGACCATGACTATTTCCTCTTTTTCGAGGAGACGGAATTCTATCTCAGGATGCATCTCAACAGCGAGAAGACCATTCTTTGCCCGTGCGCCCGCGTCTACCACCACCGTTCACTTTCCACAATCCGTTTTTCTGGCACAAAGCTCTTCTACTCGGAACGCAATCGTGTCATGACAGCGTTCAAATATCTGCCGTGGTGGTATCTGCCGCTCATTTTTCCGCTCTCGGCTTTGCGTTTCGGGATAATGGCCAGCGGCGGAATTCCGAAAGCCGACGGAAGCGGAAAAAAGATCTCCGGTGTCGCAACTGTAATGGTGATACTGCGGGCATGGCTTAGCGCGTTCCGTTTTCTGCCGCGGGAGTGGGCCAAGCGGTCAAGGGTCCGCATAAACTCGAAGCAGTCGGCGTCGATGCTCCGTTTTATCGCAATGAATCGCCTGAGGCTGCGCGACCTCACAATGCAGCGGTAGATCTGTTTTTCCGTATTTCAGGTCTTACGCTGTCTTTTTCCCCTGACAATAGCGTCTCCAATGTCCGGAATCGCACCCAGAAGCTTCAGCAGGATCGTAAGATTGCTTATAACGATATAGATTCCGAGTCGATCGCTCGAAAGATCGAGCTGCGGAGAACATGAGCGGCATAGAGCGCATCGCCCCCCTCCCCCGACGCCATTTGGCGTAAAGGGCTGCACCATGCTTATGATCTCTATGAGAGGGGGATGAATGCCATGCATTCGGTGAAATAGAGGCAGCCGGTTATACCTTTAATTGTTAAGGACATGCTGCAGATGATGGGTAAACTGGGTAATAAGTGTCAGGATTGCCGAAACGACGACCTCCCGTGGCCGGTAGCGGTATCTGTTGACCCCCTTCCCTTATCTTTTCGATCTTGTTTACAAGCGTATGAAGCAGGATGTGCCGCAGCGTAATTTTCCTGAAAGTCCGTAATGCATGTTTTGTGTTGGTGGGTATAAAGTGAACAAATTACCATGTGATACAAATGAGACAATTTGATAAAAGCCAGTTTTTTCTACCACAAAAAGGTCATACATCGGGTGTGGGGATCTTATTTCTTTTTCCCAGTTCACAATAATGTTTGTAGTCTACCTCACAAACCCGGATTATGTGCTGACATCTTATTGTTAATTGTTCAATTCATTAATACTGGAAAGTTTGTAATTTCTATCTTATTTTTTCCGATTGTTTCTAATTGGTTCCCGATTTCTCTTTAATTGGAGCTATTCACAGGTTTCCACACGCCCCTAAACAGGAGTTTCAGAGTTGCAATAAATTACCGCGGGGGTCGTGTGCGCTCGGCGGACATGAAGACTTGTTTAAAAACACGCCCCTTATGGCAGAACTACCATAAGGGGCTCGCGATGTTTTTATTTACTCATCATTTTCTATCATGTCGAAAATTGATTGTTGCCGTTTCTTCTTTTGTATAATAAGATAGGTGATGCCTGTTACGGTTATTGCCAGAAAAAGGATTAAAAGAATCGGCAGAATCGGTGAAGACTTTCCTTTTTTCTTTTCCTCTTTTTCCTGAGAAACTTTTTCTTCAGAAATCGCTTTCACGAGGGTATCGGTCTTTATTGGCGCAGCTACTTTTTCCTTTTCGGGAGCATATTTTACAGAAATTCGATCAATTCCCGGAACGGTCAGATTTTCCTCTTTTGCCGAACCATTTTCTTCCCATTTATGTGAAAAAAGCCTGAAATTCTTCAGTTTTATTTCAAAGGGATAATAAACGGTATTGGAAAATTCATAAAAACTGTCCCACAAATCGATTTTCGCCAATACAGATCCCACAAAACGATTATTTTTTAAAATTGGCTTACTCCAGAAAAGGTAGTATCTTCCCTGGTCATTATCTTTTATCAGTGAATAGTAGTCTTCATTTTTGTTCTTGTTATGTTGAAACCAACTCTGACTGGAGATATTTCGCATAGGGCGTTCTATACCCAGGCTGCGAACCGCTTCAGTGATTATTATGCCGTTTGAATTGGTTCTTATCAAAGTAAAATAATTGCGGTTTTGCTTTAATGTAGTCATGAAAAGACGTTCTGCAGTTCTTAGATTTGTACTTTTAAGTGCTGAAGACTGAGCAAGTTCTGTAAATGACTTGTCCATTTCAGAAAAGAAATCGTTTAAATCCTTTTGAACTGAAACTGGCTTGTCTGCACCAGATGTATCGAAAAAAGCAGCAAATAACAGAAAACACATCAAGGTGTAAATGGTTTTCAGGTTACTTTTCTGTACCATAATTACCCCTTCTCTAAAGACTGAAGAAAAAAATATCCTACTATTAAATATATGAATTAAATTTTGAATTTTCAGTTTTTTTTAAAATTTTAAATTGTTTTATAAAACACCTGTTAAGATAATGGTGAATTATGAATGGTGAATTATGAATGGTGAATTATGAATTATGAATGGTGAATGGTGAATGGTGAATTATGAATTATGAATTATGAACACTCCTTAATCTTGATTATTAAAGTGCCAATGCACGCAAACGCGTAAAGGAATTGTTACTATTCAGGTAAAATAAAACCAGTTGGTTACAAGTACTTGAAAATGGAGTCTATGTATTTTTAAAATTTGTCGAACAGTACTGGTAAAATTTATTAATTTGATGATAAAGTTGTTAGAATAATATGATATTGCTGCATAATTACCGGTATTCTTTTTATTTTGAAAGGTGTTATGGATTCAGATATAGTTTATTCGACTGCTCATGGCAGAATGTGCCCATCATGTGGTCAGCCGATAAAAAAATGTGTTTGCAGAGAGAAGAAAAAAAGCAGGATAGCAGGCGATGGCTCTGTGCGGGTCAGACTGGAGAAGAAAGGGCGTAAGGGCAAAGGTGTTACTGTTATATCCGGACTTCCATATACCAGTGATGAACTTGAGGATCTGGCGAAAGAACTGAAACGAAAATGTTGCTGCGGTGGTACTGTAAAAAAGGGCGTTATAGAAATTCAGGGTGATTTTCGTGATGTAATTATTACTGAATTGAAAAATAAAGGTATTAAAGCCAGACGGATCAATTGAAATCTTTTAATTTAAGAGGCCTTTAGGCCCCTTTTGAAGATATGATCTGTATAAAATGTTACCTGATTAATAAACGAAAAGTCTGCATGCAGCTTTATGGTTACGAGAACGTGCAACAACAATATAGTTCCCCCTGATAAAACGGCTGATTATCGGTAAGGCAATTGTTTTACCCGAAACCGGAAAACTTTGCGAAAATATCTCCTGTCCAAGAAAATTGTAAACAGATAACTGATTGAATGATCTGGAAGATACAATGCTCAACATATTATTTCGTATCTGTGCTGTTATGTCAAACCGGGCTGAGATATGATCTTTTAGCACAGGGTAGCTTTTGGCTTTAGTCAGTTGAAGCGGTTCAGGCGGTATTTGAAAATCGGTTCCCAAACCACATCCTCCCTGTGCAGTTCTGATATTCCAGACATTCAGGGTATTATTATCAATCGAAAAAAATTGATTCAGTCCAAGTGTAGTGTCCTGTTTACTCCAGAAACACCAGCCGCCTGAAGTCGTCTGTGCTGAAGAAAGCATATCAATAGTTTTTTGTGATGGGATACAGATGCCCAATTCTTTTAACCATAATAGTTCATTCATCAGTATTTCAGCAAAGTCTATTGATGTATCACTGTAAGCCAAAGAGGAATCGATTGTAATTGTAATCTTCGGGCAGATCCATCTGTAATCTTTGGATGTTTGTTCATAATGAAGATAAACCATCGTTGAGGGGCAGGAGTGTGCCCGATATTTGTATGTACAAAGCGGCGGAACAGGGACTGTCGAAAAGAAATCGGTTCCTGCATACCGTATTCCTGTTTGAGTATAAAATGGAGGTCGGGCATTTTTAACTGCATTGAAATGGAGTACTATATTTTTCCTTGTTGTATTTAATTTGATTCTTAGAACAGTTTGAATCGTGGGCATCCAATCCTTTCCTGTTTCGATTACAGGCAGATACGAAATATGGAAAGTATCATTTGAGACATTAAGCGAACAAAGAAATAATGCATCATTGCTCAGAGCCCAGTAATCGTTAATGATCAGGGTATCTTCTTTAAAAGCAAACATGGGCTCAGGTGAAAATGATGTCGATGCATCCGGTTCATATTTGAATGAATGCGAAATCAGCGTGGCTTCTGACTGCAAAGGAATTCGACGTGGTTTTTTCAGAATGTTTTTTTCATCTGATATTACCGAATCATTTGATACTATGGAATCAACTGTAACTGGTATTGGTATAATCTCTTCTTTAAAGTAGTTGATATCTTTTTTACCAAGAGCTTCAATTTTAAGGAAATCGAAATGCTCTCCATTGTTTAAAATTACACCGGCACTCGACATGTCGGCAGGACACGCAGAAAGAGTGACATAAATTAAAAAGCATGTGATTAAAACGGTAACGGCTTTCATGTTTCCTCCCTTTTTGATTTTTAATCTTGTTAAAAGCAAACAATAATACAAGAATTCAGGATTTTCCTGATGTTAAAGAGTCAGTTCAACATGATGCATCATAGAATCTGAATCTATCTGGATTTTAATTTTATCGGTATAAGTTGCTATCGTATCACTGACAGATATTGTATCACCGACAGAACCGGGTCTAACAATAATATCTAAACTACGTCCTTGAGATAAAGCGAAATAATCAGCCTGGATAGTGTATTGTGCAACCGGGATTTTGTGAAGGAAGAATAAACCGGTGCTGTCGGCTAATTCAAAAAACGGTGTGCCGATTATATATGCAGCGATTGCATTAGCGTTAATGTTTGAACTATCGTTTATGACACCTTTTATTGTTTTGCAAGGAGTAAAAAGCTTATGGACAGTATAATTATTTAGCGTGTCTCCAAGTGGAATGTTTTTGAAAAAGATACCCGAATTTTCATATTGGTCGTATGCAAGAATATTGAAAATACCAGACAATAACGTATCGCAACTGAAATATCCTGTATTATCTGTATACAGTATTCTGCTGAAACCGGTTTTGTTGTATGGCTTATAATCTGAACTGAAAATCTGAAGAGAAACCGGAAATGTATCCGGTGAAATCTGTTTGAGATTTTGTTCAGAGTCAATCGAGCAGATGTATCCGGTTAAATTACTTTTATTTGACGAGATGCAGATCCCGTTTGTAGTCTGGGTACCGCTTCCTGTTCCAGCAATATCAGAACTGCAACTTGTTAACAGGTATATTGCAAGGCTTAAAAAACAAATTATCGAATGTAATTTCATCATTGCTCCTTGCATTTTTTTGAAAGGGGAAACAGTTCAAGGTTCAGTTCGTAAACACGGTCTGGATTTTTGTCGGAAGCGGCAATTTCGGCAATTTCCTGCTGGACTCGTTTAATGGCCTCAACAGTTTTACTGAATCCTTCAGAAGAGAGTGATAATGTAAATGTATTGATATTCCGGTCAGTTTTCGGGAAGCGGTTGAGTGCTTCCATACCAAGCCGTGCCATTTCAGTTTGAAATGAATGAATCGTTGTGCCTGTCCATTCATCGGGCGTCTTAACAAATTTCTCTACAACTTCCAGTGTTCCGTCTTTATTTTCTTTAACCAGCCCCAGTTTTAGGAGAAGAGCAAAACTTTTTCTTATATCTTTGGGTTTAGGTGACGGAAGTAGTAAATTTGCATAATCTGCGGATTTCTTTTTTTCTGGAATTACATTGATAAGCTCACGCAATGCTATGTTATACCAATTTGTAAAGTATTCGTCATACTGTGGGCCTAAATTACGAAGCTTCAATTTCCTGAATGTCTGAATCTGCTCGTACAAAACCTGTTTGTCCGAAAAATTCCGGGCCTGATTGTAATGAACCAGAAGACGAAAATAACAGGCTTCATGGTCACGAAGTTTCAGGCATTGAATCAGGCGTTCTGCAGTTGTATCGGAGATATTCCTTTCACCTTTAAGAATTCTTGTCAAATTACTTACATTTAATCCGACTTTCTGTGCAAAAGAACGTAGCGAAAACCGGTTATTATGGCTCTTGCATAATTTGTAATAATCCTGAAGAAATATACGATAATCACGATAACTGTAAATTGATTCCATAATTATTTTGTCCTCTACGATATATAATACTTGAAAAACACCTTTATATCAACAGGTGTAATATCTAAACTGTTGCCTGTATGGGCAACAATACAGTTTCCTGTTATGAATGAAAAAGCTGCATATAGAGTGCTATGTGCAAAAATTTGAAATGCTTGATGCTAGTAAATAATTAAAGTAAGATAAATGAAGGCAACAGATTGCACTGTTTTTATTATAGATTCGGGTGAATTTATAAAAGCTGGCCGGTTCTGCAAGCAAAAGATCAGAAAATCAGATTGTTAATCTTTATCGTGTGCCATTGATTCACCGGCAATATATCCGGTTGTCCATGCTGCCTGAAGATTAAATCCCCCTGTTAAACCATCAATATCAAGTATCTCACCGGAAAAAAACAACCCCGGACAAATTTTGCTTTTCATTGTTTTCAAAGAGATTTCGGAAAGCTTGACACCGCCGCAGGTAACAAATTCACTTTTATTCGCAGCTTTGCCTTTTACGTTGAATTCGGAAGAGAAAAGTTTATTCAACAAGCTGAATTCATGTTTTTTGGTAAACGATGCCCAGGTCATGGAACTGTCGCATCCTGACATCCCGGCAAGTGCTCTCCATAAACGGGATGGAATTGTTACGATTGGGGTGTTGTGGACTATTGCTGTTGCAGATTGTTTGCGCATGCATGAAATACTTTCCCTGAGTTTCTCAGATGACACGCCGGGACACCAGTTGATAGTACATTTGAAACTGTAATCTCTTTCGTATAATTTTCGGGCAGCTAATGATGAAAGTGAAAGAACTGACGGGCCGCTGAAACCCTGATGAGTGATAAGGATTGCACCTCTCTGTGAAAGCCGGATTTCGGGAACAGAGATGATAATATCTTTAACAGAAACACCTGCCAGCTCTTTTACAGGGTGATCATATAATGAAAAAGAGAAAAGGGATGGTATCTGCTTTTGAATCGAATGGCCCAGATGACGGGATATACCGATTCCTTCAGATTCGATTTCTCCACCGGCTGCAATAAGCAACCTGTCGCAGTGATAGAAAGTGTTATCTGAAAGTTCAAGGTCAAAACCACTGGACGATGTAAATGCATGTTTAATACCGCATTGTTTTTTGATTTTTACTCCGAGCCGCTTTGTTTCGTTGATTAATAAATCTACAATGGATGATGATGAGTCGGAAACCGGAAATACTCTTCCGTTGTCTTCAGTTTTAAGAGGAACACCCTTTTTGGTAAACCATCTGATAGTATCCATAGTACCAAAACGGTAAAAGGGAGAAATTAGTTCTTTTTTGCCTCTGGGGTAATTCATGGCCAATGCTTTTGGGTCATCAATATTATTTGTTAAATTACATCTGCCGCCGCCGGATACAGATACTTTGGAAAGTACCTGGTCTGATTTTTCAAAAACTGTTACATCCGCATTTCTGTTTATCTGTTTGCATCTTATTGAAGCGAACAGACCGGATGCGCCTGCGCCACATATGGAAATTTTCATAATCATTAAAAATATATTCATTTCCCGATAAAACCTTCAATGAAACTGATTTAGGTCATAGTTTTTCCTGAAAGATATTGCAATAGCAGGGTTTGTTGCCGGTTCGATAATTGGTCGGGAGAAACTAACTTTCACTGCTCACAAAACCTTTTTTTGCAAGGTGTCCCTTGAGGGACTATTGTCAATTATTTGTATCTGCATTCAGGTACTCTTTTGAGAAAAAAAGAGTTTACTTACTCTTTTGTTTGTTAAAAAATGCATTTGTATAGAATTAACATGGGTTTGGCAAACTTTATGCTGGTTATTTTATCCGGAGATAATTTACAGCCCGCAGGACCCTGAAAAACAGGATGAGTGAATTTAATCGATCTGAAAAGAAATACCATTAATCAGAGGGATATTATGCGCAATAATGCGACAGTGAGAATAACCGGTATAATCTTGATTCTGTTATCATTATCAATTGCAGATGGACTTCCGGGAGAATATCTGCTGTCTACACGGTGGAGACAGATATTTCCATTTCAAACACCATTAAATAACCCCGCATTCATGATGGAAGAAGCGTATTCAACTTTAAGGGCAGGCTTTTCAATTTCACCTTTTGGAGTAGCTAACCTTTGGGAAGTGGGTACAGTTATTCCTGTTGATCTCTACAACACTGCCGGATTGAGTTTGATAGGCGAAAATGGAGGAGAAGTGAACAACTATTCCTTTAGTGGAAATGAGTTGATAAAGGATGGATCTTCCAGAACCGGAAATTTTTTACTGATGTGTTCTTATGCGATTAATCCCTGGAGAAAAATCTCAATTGGTACAAACATGAATATGGTATACGAGAATAATTTTGGAGAACCGACATGGGGAGTCGGTTTTGATCTGGGTATTAGTTATCGTTTGCTCTATCATCCCAAGTGGGGATACCACTGCTTAGGTGTAAACTGGAAAAATATGGCTGCACCTGGTTTGAACTGGGACAGAATGCCTTATGCAGCAAAACTTCAGACACATTATCATTTTGTTACTGCCAAAAATAAAGTTGAATTTGATTATCTGATAGGTTTCAGTGACTTTACCTCATCTTCATCATATTTTAATTCCGGAAACAGGAAAATCGATTGGGATATGGCTTTCCAGGTCGGAATAGTGCCTTTGCCATATCTGAAAGTGAAGGCGTTCGGTGGGTTTGATGAGTGGAAAAGGTTTAATAATGCAGGTATGGCACTGGGGTTCAACATACCTCACCGTGAACGTGAATTCAGTGCTTTCTATCAGTATGGAAACAACTTAAGCAGTGATTTTGTCGGTTTGCATTCGGTTTATCTGACAGCACAGCTTGGGCCTAACAGGGAGGAACTGTTTGCTTTTGGATTGAGAAATGTTGCAGATGTTTCAGCTTCTGATCTTTATAACAGGGCAATGGAAATGTATTCTCAAGGTAAATACTGGGATGCGTATTTTACTTTGAATATGCTTATGCAGCAATCTCCCGATTTTTTTAAAACAAATGCTTTACAATACTTTGCGGCTTCAAGTCTGGAAAATCTGGATATGCGGCGGGCTGCAATTACAGCTTATAATGAAACAAAAAATCAATACCCCAAAAATCCCTTTATACCTGAAATTGAGCTTGGTTTATTACGTTTGTATTATCGTAGCAAAGAATATGAAAAGATGGAAAAAAAATACTCTGAAATTATTTCCGGCAATCTGCCCGATTCTGTAAAACAATATGCGGCTTACTATATGGGAGAAGCTGAACTTGATCGTGGAAACTACCAAAGAGCCTATGAGCATCTAAATTCTGTAAAACGCGGACATGCAGTATATGTGTTTGCACAGCACTCTTTGGCTACAGTTCAGGAATTTATTGACGGAGATAAATCAAGGATAATCCAGTTCCTGAAAAATGTAATTGATGCATCAAATGTCGTTACAAAAGCGCAAAAAGAGATTGTTAACAGGTCTCTGGTACTTCTGGGATATCATTACTATGAACAAAATGCTATGGCAAAAGCTGTTTTAGCATTAAGAATGGTAGAAAAAGGAAGCTTTTATTATGAGGATGCTTTACTTGGATTAGGATGGTCGGCCATTAAATCCAAACAATGGGAAGACTGCATAATTGCTGGTGAAAAGTTATATCCTTATACAAACAAGACAACCGTGAAATGTGAAGCACTTATGATTCAGGCTTATGGGTATGTTATGAAAAAACAGTATGGTACAGCAGAAATGCATCTTCTTGAAGCCTTGAATGAAATTCATAACTATTTCCCTGTAACGCAAAAAAAACTGGATTCTCTGGATTTGTTATACAATATAAACAGAAATGACTATGAGTTTTTGTCTTTACGGGTTGTAACAGTAGCCAAAGGTGCTGATATCGACAGTAAATGGAAACTGGTTGAAACACTGCATCAAAACCAGAAAAACCTGAAACAGAATATCGATAATATAGTTGGAACCTATGATGAGCAAAACAGAATTCGTTTTTTCGAAAGTTCTGTTGAAAAATTAAAAGAAGATCTGGAATATGCTCTTATTACTGTACAGAGAATTCAAACTGAAAAATATTCCAAAGAAGAAGAAATGGAAAAGAAAAACCGTGATGCTATTTCAGATGAAATTGATAGATTGCAACAACAGATGAAAGTTGACGAATAGTATTGTCTCACGAAAAACAATTTACGCATATTGCTAATTGTAACTATTTCCGGACATTCTGATTCAAAGAATACTGGATCTTTTACACAAACATGACAGAGTTTACTGACTGACAACGTACTGATGAAAGGTCAATATGAATGCGTATAGCTGGATTATGCTTTTTGTCCTCGCTCTATCGGCGGATGCTCAAATTATAGATGAAATATCTGTTATAGAGTTTACCGCTGCTTTTTGCTACGATACTGATGCTGACGGGTTTATAGACAGTATCGTGATAGATTACAGAGGTAACAGAATTGAAGATAAGGATTCTGCTTTGATTATGGAAAAAATAACTCTACCGGCTTCAAGAAATTTTACTCTAACCTCCTTTTCATCTAATGACAGTTGTCTTATTCTGAGAGTTCAGGAAAACAGGGATATACCAAACACATCAATTTCAAACCAGGATCGAATTGAAGTAGAAGAGGACACAATACCGGATCTTGGATTAGTTCGTGGTAGAACTATAATACTAAGGGACAGAGTCGCACCGGTAATTATCAGTGCCAGACTAAGGAAACATGATATCGGTGATGATACGCTGACAGTTACTTTTTCGGAACCAGTCCAGTCGATTCCTCATTTACAGCCATTTTATTTCAGTAATCAGGATGGAGTTTATTCTGTCACACTGGAATCAGTGGGATCTGGTAACAGTAATGTATACAGGGGTGTTTTAAGATCCCAATCCGGACCGACTGAACAAAATGATTTGATCTGGATAAATGAGACTGCATCGGTAATGGATGTTGTCGGGGTGGAACAAAACAATCCTCAAAATCGTAAAGTACCTCTTCAGGTGGATTTTGGAAATTTCCCGGTAAGGTTTACTGATGCATTCTATTTTGACCGGGATGCTGATGGGTTTATTGATGAAATAAGGCTTTATTATACAGGATCTCTTGATTATTGGGACCGAATATTCATAAAGGATAAAATAGTATTTCCCGGGTCAAGAAATCTCGGGCTTATTGGAGATCCGGTTTCTGGAACAGATGGGATTCTGATATTGCGGGTTGAAGAAAACAGTGACGAACCACGTACAAATATTTTACCGGGAGATTCAATCACGTTTATCCCCGGACAATTGCCAGGTGATGGATACCTTATGCCCGGTTCATTAAAAATCAAGGATCGCATGGCGCCTGTAATTCGAAGCGCTCACCTTGATTCCTACGGTAACGGAATTGATACCCTGAGAATAGTTTTTTCTGAACCGGTTGTGGAGTTTCTTTCCATACGCCCTTTTCGCCTGATGAAACCGGACAGTATGGAGTATGAGATTCTGATGTATGAAAATGCAGTTTTTGATCAGAATAAATATACTGCTGCAATGCGATCTGTTTTGTTCGGAAGAGAGTTGCAGGAAGGTGATTTAATATGGTTGCAGGTGTTGACAGTAGATGTATATGATCTTGAAGGAAATCTGCAAAAGGCTGAATGTAACAGAAGGGTAATCCTCTCTATAGATTATCATTTCTCCTGGCGGGTACTTGCCGAAAATAATCCATATACTAAAGGAAAAAGACAAATGCCGGAGCAGGTCCGTGATGCCTACAGGGAAAGTGGTAAGACCATTCCTGAAGATGGTGTAGTGATTATTGTTGAACCAGACCGAAATATAAGAGAAAAAGTACCTGTTAATGGGACTGTGTCAATTTATGATGCTGTTAATAATATTGTAATAAAAAAACAAAAATTAATAATGGGAACCGACCAGACACGACTGTTTTATGTATGGGACGGCACAAATTATAACGGAAGAAAAGCAGGTTCCGGAACCTATCTCGGAATAGTACGTGTGGTTTACAATAACAAGGAATACAAAAAACCAATAAATCTCGGCATAAAACGGTAGTTATCATATTTTACAAGCCTGCATCTGAATAGTAATTAACATTAATTTAAAACACAAATAACTGTTTTGAGGATCTGGTTTTTTTAAAAAAGGTACACTATTCTCCCCACCGACTCGAACTCCTGTTATTAATCTTGATACCATAATTGCCTTTTGGAAAGGTGAACAATGTCAGAGCTGTTTAATATTGAAACTGCACTTCGGGCAGGTGCTCTCAGTGGTACAGTCATTTTTGTATTGATACTGCTGGCCAGAAAAATGAAAATATGCTCAATAAATTATTTGATTCTTATTGGATCTGTTTTCACAGGAAAAAAGGATAGTGGGACAGAAATGATCGGATTCATGACACATCTGGTTGCATGTACCATATTCGCAATTGTTTATGCTGTCGTGTTTTCACTTCTCCAGTCTTCAGGGTGGTTTCCGGGGACAATCCTGGCATCTGTACATCTGGTTATATCCAGTACAATCCTTTTTCTGGCTGCACTCGCAAGGCCATCATTACGAAAAGAACTGTGGCCCTTCTCAGAACATCATCATCCCGTCTGCAACGTAGTAATCTTTGTTGTACTTCATTTTGTGTTTGGTATTACAAACGGAATCCTTTATCATATAATCTGAGAGAAGGATAAAATAAAACGCAGAGTTCGCAGAGAGCGCAGAGGTAGGATAAAGGGAGAAAAAAAGGGTTTGGAGAGAGCGAAGAGAAGAAAATAAAACGCAGAGAGCACAGAGAGCGCAGAGTTTAAGATAAGGGATAAAAAAAATCAGGGATTGGAGAGAGTGAAGAGAGAAGAATAAATAAAACAATGTGAGTTTTGTTTGGAGGAATCGTGACAAGAGAAATATTCAGGAGAATCAGCATGTTTACGGAAAACAGTGTCAGGGGGTAGCTCCGGATAGTTTGTTTTTTGCGAAGTTACCGAGATATTTTTTAGCTTTTGAAGCAACAAACGGATCACGAAAACTTCTTGCAGCAGCTTTTTCGAGGTATGGTATAACACGCGGGTCTTCAGATCTGCCCATTTTTTCTACTGCTGCAATACGTGTCTTATAGGTTCGAGCTGTTTCGTAATCAAGTATGAATAAAGAAACAGAATCGATTTTTTCTCCCCCGGCAACAACTACTTTTGCAGTATTCCATCTTGTCCAGTAATGCTCATTACCAAGTAATTGAAGAAAAACAGAATCATTCTGCAAAGAGAGGATATTTGCAGCCAAACTGATTAATTCCTCAGGTACATTTCCCTTTTTAAACCGTTTTTCTATCTCATTACGCATATAAGGGATTTTATTATCCAGCAACTCTTTGCCATTATAATTAATCAGAAGTTCAAATTGAACTGAAGATTCTGAATAGTTATTCTCACAGAACTCAATAAGTCCTCTGTATAAGTATCCCCATAGTGCATAGTCTTTTTCCAGTGTATCGCAGATGAAGCGGGCGCTGTCTGCAAGTCCATTTTCAATGAAATATTCCAGTTTTTCTGATATGTCAGGAGGCAAAACCATTTGTTTTGAATTTCTCATTAAAAAATTGCCAGATATCAGTAAGGTGATAATAAATACAATGGTGATAAGTACTGGTAAAAGCCTGTTAACTGGAAAATTAAAAGGAGAAAGATTTTTCAGATTTATTAAAGTGGATTTTAAACAGGGTGACAGTTTTTTAATCAACTGATCTTTTAAAAAATAGATTGAATTTAATAATTTATGAAAAAAATGAGTGTTTTTACTGAATGATCGTTTTTTTTCAGTAATAACCTTTAAAAACTGATGAACAAAAAACGAAAAAAGGTTTTCCGGTGGCTGCAATAATCTGTTTACTTCGGGATGTTCATTGATAGAAGAAGAACCGGTTTGGTCTTTGTTAACCAGTGCTGATATTTGTTCTGTATTTAGAGTACGTTTCTCTTTTTGCGGATCAAGAAGATTGGAAACAATCTGTATGAGATTTGCTGGAGTATCCTCCCGGATTTTTTGCAGTGGTGTAAACTCTCCGTTTAATGTTGCATAAAATGTTGCAGGCACGGTTTCGCGGATAAACGGGTGCTTACCTGTTATCATCTCATAAATTACAACTCCAAGTGAAAACAGGTCGCTTCGGAAATCGACTTTTGAACCTTCAATCTGCTCCGGCGACATATAACCTGGCGATCCTACTGATGAACCGGATTGAGTTAATCCGATATCCGGAGCTTTGACTACTCCAAAATCTGAAAGTTTAGCTATTCCACTGTGAGAGTCGATCAGAATATTTGATGGTTTTATATCCCGGTGAATAATACCATTTTGGTGGGCATGTCCGAGTGCTGAAGCTATTTGTGAAACTATGGAGCAGATTTGATCAAATTGTAAAAATCCGTTCTTTTTTATACAGATATCAAGGCTTTCACCTTTTATGTATTCAAATGCGATCCAGGGAATCCCATCCTGATCTCCAGTGTCATATATTGTGACAATTGAGGGATGGTTAAGTCTGGCAGAGGCCAGAGCTTCGAGCGAAAACCGTTTGAGAAACTCTTCTTTTGTATTGTCATCATAAAACCGGTCGAGTGCAATGACTTTTATAGCTACAAGCCGTTTTAAAACCGGGTCTTCTGCTAAAAAGACACGCCCCATCGCGCCTTCACCTATCAGTTTTATAACTTCATACCTTCCAAATTTCTGCATTCCGCTATGTTTTCCCTTTCGTTGTCTGTAAAAAGGATGATGTTGTAATGTCAAAAGAAATGTTTTGCGTAATTTGTGAACAGAAAGTTATACCACGCCCTTTCAGGGCCGGGAATTATTGTTTATACATTTAACCCCAGACCTGCAATCCGGGCTTTTATATTTAAACATACAAGGGCTAATATCACTCCCTGTTTCCATAGTATTCGATACCGATCCCGAAAAGATGACTACCTGTTTTTGCTGCTTTTCTGATCTCCAATCGGGGTCGGTGCTCGATTTTGAATTCATCTCAGTTTCAATGGTCATCTTTCATTCAGGTCTTAATAGAAATTAATTAATACGCACTGGTAATATGCATGAATGTAATTTGTGGGAAGAACTATTATACCTGAAACCGGTATACTCCCGGCAACATTGGTAAATTTTTTTCATTGAGGGGTATTCTATATGAATCTTGTTTTGCTGTATGAATCCGATTTTACAGATAGAGATAAAAAGAGTGTATCGGTTCGGGGCAAGCGCATGGAGCATATATTATCCGTGATTCGTGCAGGAAAAGGAAATGAGATAAAGGTTGGTCTTCTTGATGGTGCATCAGGAACAGCCTGTATTACTGAAGTTAATGAACATGAACTGCTAATGGAAGTTTTCCTGACTCAAGAACCGCTTCCTTTCCTTCCACTGACTCTGATACTTGCCTTGCCGCGCCCCAAAACGCTTCGAAAAACTATTGAAGCAGCTACTTCGTTAGGAATCAAGAAAATATTCATTATCGAAAGCTGGCGTGTAGAAAAAAACTACTGGTCAAGCCCGGTATTAAATGACCAAAACCTTTTTAAATTTATGATAAATGGACTCCAGCAGGCTCGTGATACAATTTTGCCCAAAATCGAGATAAGAAAAAGGTTCAAACCTTTTGTTGAAGATGAAATTCCTGAAATAATTAAAAACACTATCCCGTTTGTAGCGCATCCATATTCAAAAACAGAGTGCCCGCATAAAGTAACAAAGCCTGTAACACTTGCACTCGGGCCGGAAGGTGGATTCATACCTTATGAGGTTGAACTGCTTCAACATTATGGATTTCAACCAGTTACTATCGGAGATAGAGTGCTCAGAGTTGAATATGCTTTGCCTGTACTCGCAGGGAAGCTGTTTTAATCCTGTCATTAAACTGTTTGCAAAGTAACATTCTGAATAAACGCTTCTGCAGGTTTTCACGAACCTTGGACTATGACTCTTATCTGTAGAATATTGATTATAGTTTCAAATTTCTGTTTAAAATGGTTATAATCTGTTGTACAATAACAGGATTATAAGACTTGTTTAATTTACATTGTAAGGTGAGGTAAATTAAACAAAACTATATTTTGAAAATTTACACTAATATAAGTGCAGTAAATTTCACTATTCTTTTTACTCTAATAACTGGAAATTTGTATGAAATCAATAACACCTGCAGTTGCAAAAGCAGAAAAGTTTTTAAGAGAGACTCTTGATAATGGTACATGGAGGCCAGGAGATGTACTGCCAAGTATCAATTCTCTGGCTTCATCTGCGGGTGTAAGTCCTGTACCAATGTGGAAGGCTATTCACTTGCTTAAAGACGAGGAGCTTCTTGAAGTTATCCAGGGAAGTGGTGTAAGGGTTTGTTCTTCCCAGGAACCAGTTTTTGCGTTACGAAAAGGATGGATGGGGCTTAGGGACCGCATTCATAATGATATTTTAAGCGGCCGATATCCTCCGGGGTCACTGATGCCTAGTTTGAAGGAGCTGAGAGTAAATTATGGTGTAAGTTTTCAGACTTTAAAGAAAGCGCTTGATAATCTGGCATCGGAGGGAAGTATTGTTCCCGAGCACAGGACTTATCGGGTTGTTTCCTTTACTGCGAAAAAATCGCATATGTCGGTTGTATTACTTGGGTGGTCTGAGCCTCCGGTAGAATTGCAGCGCAGAACTCCATGGGGTGAGGACTTTTTGCGGATCTGTGAAAATGTATGTTCACAAATGAGATTGAATTTAAAAATCATACGTTACTGGTCCTGCGGTGATTCGGTTGTCTTTTCCGACCAGAATGGAAATTCTGTTTCAATTGGAAAAGACAGTCTGGTTTTAGGTTATATATTGTGGGCAGAAAGTCCTGATGATCTGTATCGTCGTGTTTTATCATTTATTGATATATCCAGAAAACCGGTTGCAGTATTACAGGAGGGTTCACAGCTTCATTTATCTGAATTGACTGGTCAAAACCGGATGGTAAAAATGTTTTCAATAGCAACTGGTTCCAGTGCTGCACGAAAAGTGGCATCATTTCTTCTTCAGCTTGGGCATAAATCGATCTCTTATTTTTCTGCTTTTCATAAATCCGACTGGTCAAAAGCCAGATTGTATGGACTTCAGGAAATTTACAGCAGAAATGGATCAGAATCAAAAGTTTATCAGTACACACTCGATTCTTATGGATATTCACACGAATTTATTGAAGCCTTGAAACCGCCCGAGCGTTTTTTGAAAAAATTCCTGCCGGATTTTAATCCGGTAAACCAGATGCCGCATAAGGTATTTGAGGCGTTTAACAGACTGCGTCCTGAACTAACAAGTATTCTTGCCAGTGAAGCTATCAGAATGTTCATGCATACTCTCTTTAGTAAAGCCATTAAAAACGATGATTGCACCGCATGGGTCTGTTCCAATGATTATATAGCATTCATGGCAATGGATTATCTGAAAGAATACAGTTCTAAAAAAATCGCATTGATTGGTTTTGATGATACTTTTGAAGCGTTTCGGCGCGGTTTGACATCGTATAATTTCAATATCCAGGCTCTTGTACAACTTATGCTTGGATATATTGTCAATCCGGCCGGGAATGCGGTTCCTAAAAGAAACAATACATTTGAAAATGAGGGTATGCTTGTTGAAAGGACAACGACATTTAACCTGAATCGGACGATTAATTTACAGCTTGTCCCGCAGTGCGGGAATGAGCTGCGAGAGCGGCACTAAGTGAATGAAGAATGAAGAATGAAGAATGAAGAATGGTGAATGGTGAATGGTGAATGAAGAAAAAAAACTACAATCGTTGTCGTAATCGTAATCGTTCACGAATGAATATCGTTCTGGATCTGATTCTTTTGCCAATGTCCGCGAAGTAGATCGCGTGAAGGAATCGTCTGTTTGAGGTTTAATTTCAAATGAGTGGTTAGTTAAAGAAATCGCAAGTTGCACACAGTATCTGGAAATTTTGCAGGGAAACCTGTTTTACTGCATGCAATTGCGATTTCCCTGTAATTATTACATGCCGGATCTTTCCTGCATCCATCGTTCAGCTTCAATCGCAGCCATACACCCGCTTCCGGCTGCACTTATGGCCTGGCGATATTTTGAATCCTGTACATCTCCGGCGGCAAAAACTCCATCAATACTGGTTTGAGTTGAATCCGGTTTGGTTTTTATGTATCCCTGATCAGTAAGTGAAAGCTGTCCATTCAAAAATTTTGTGTTGGGATTATGGCCGATTGCTTCAAATGCACCTGCTATTTCGAGATCCATGATTTCATCGGTAATTGTATCACGCAATTTTAACGATCTAAGTTGGTTTTCTCCAACAAATTCATCAACAGTTTTATTCCATAATATCTGCACTTTGGGATGTGTAAGAACTCTTTTCTGCATGATTTTGCTTGCGCGTAGTTCATCACGACGATGAATCAGGTAAACTTTTGATCCGAACTGGGTTAAATGAATTGCTTCCTCAACTGCTGTGTCTCCTCCGCCAATGACTGCAAGTTCCTTGTTACGGAAAACCGGAAGAGCCCCATCACAAACCGCACACGCACTAATCCCTTTTCCCCAGAGTTTCTTTTCTGATTCTAAAGGGAGTCTTCGGGCTGTAGCCCCTGATGCAATTATCAAAGTATTACAGGTGTATACAGTCCCGCTCATCGATTTTATCTCAAAAGGATAGGTTTTCAGGTTAACTTCAGTTACATCCTCCATTATGGTGCGGGTACCATGATTTATGGCTTGCTGGCGAATATTTGCCATTAACTCTGATCCATGTATACCATCAGGAAAACCTGGAAAGTTTTCTACGACATTAGTTATCATTAACTGTCCGCCTGGAATGCCACCCTCCTGAAATCCTTCAAAAAGAAGCGGTTCCAGTTTTGATCTGGATGCATAAATAGCAGATGTGAGTCCTGCTGGCCCTGAACCAATGATTATCAAACGTTCTGGCATGAAACCTCCAAAAAAGAAAATCGAATGTTTTTGATTAAAAATGAAATATAAAACTATGTAACGATACTTTGATAAAGTTTTGAGTCGTTATGCAGTAAGAATTCGATGCTGAACCGGGAAAAGGCGTGGTCGGTTTCTGGTAGACGTGACCGGAGTCAAGAATCTAAATTTTCAAGTCGAAGGAGATTTTTCCTTTTTTCCATGCCTTTTGCATGCTGTTGAAGCTTCAAAAATTCTTTGTACAACTGTTATAAAGGTAAAAAATGTCAGAATAACAAGAATCCAGAACATGATAGCTGGTCCTGTAAGAAGGCCAAAAGAGAGGATTATCAATCTTTCGGGTCGCTGCATTATTCCTCTTCTGCAGTTGATACCGGCTCCTTCACATCTCGCTTTTACGTAACTGACCATAACTGATCCGCTCAGTGAGGTGAAACAGAAAATTACGGCTGGAAGGTTGGGTTGTGTTTCATTGATGTAGTACAGCATAATCCCGAAGAGAAGGAAAATTTCGGTAACACGGTCACAACTGGAATCGAGAATCGCTCCAAATTTGGTTTTTTTACCGGTTTCTCTTGCCACTACTCCATCAAGGCCATCCATAAGTGCACCTGCAATTACAAGGATAAGTGCACTATACCATCTGCCTGTGCTGCTGTAATAACCGGATACTGCAAAAAGTATAAGACCAATAATTGTCAGGTGGTTTGGATGAAAACCTGCTTTGGAAAAAAACAATGCTGCTGGTCTCAATGTCTTATTGTAAAAAGGTTTGAGGTTTTCTATCATTAATTTTCCTTACAGTTTTCATCATGTATGGTTTTTAAAAACATTGATGCAATATAATTATTAAGGAGAATAGAATCCAGAAATCTGTTAAACCTCAAAAAAAAATCGAATTTTTTATCGAAATGTGATGAGGATCACATTTCAAAAGTAATTTGTATATATATTCCATTCAGAAAGCAAATAATTACATAATCAGACTTACGAAGATCAGGAATTTGCGGTATTTTTTCAATGTTGTTTTGCTGCAGCTCTGTTATCAGTGTCTGGTTGTCCATGGTTATCCATATATTCATTAAATTATGCTGAATTGCAACCAGGCTCTATCGGCCAGTAGAACCTTTTAAGAGGATCTGTTCTGTGTGATTTGTTTATCTGGCTGCAATCTGAATTTTTCAAAAATCGATACCTGAAAACAGGAGAAGTCGTATGAAACGATCAATTTATCCAGTTGTTTTTTTGGTGATATCAGTTGTTCTGTTTTGTAATTATCCTCAGGATCCTACCAAAAACCCGGTAAATGCCAAAGCGAAATTCGAACAGGTTAATGATGAACCACCGGTGGTACCGATCAGGGTAGTGACAAATGATTCTGTAAAAATCTCTTTCTACTTTTTCCTCGAACATTTTATAGATTCGATTGAGATCGGGATCTATTCAACAGAATCGAATGAAAAATCGGATACTGTATTCTGTTTTAAACCGCCATTTAGCGTTGAAGATAATATCGTTTACATATTTTTCCCGAAAGCAGGCAACAAAAGGTGTATATTGACTGCCGTAAAAACTGGCGGTTCTCGGATGAGCGATACGCTTGTTTTTGAAGTGATTCAGAAAAACCGTGCACCAGTCTGGAGTCTGGATACAATTCCGGTTGTTTCAAAAAAAGGTGCAATAGATGAGTGTGATCTGAATGAATTTGTCAATGATCCTGATGATGATCCTGTTGTTATTGAAAACCAGGGTTCACTTCCTGATGGTTTTTCTTTTAGTTCAGGAGTGCTTTCAAATGAGATTGCAACAGATTCAGGTTTATATTTTTTTGAAATTTTGGCTTCAGATGATTCACTGTCTTCTGCGGTTGTAGTCAGATGGGAAATTCTCCCGGATTCAGGAAAAAAAGATAATGATCAGTTTCCGTTTTTCGTTGATCCTGTAGAAACGATAGAAATTGATGAAGGGCAAACTGCGAAGGTGGTATTTCGTGCTCAGGATCCAGACGGACTGCCAGTGCAATTATCAATTCATGATATGCCTGAATGGATATCAGCGCAAGAGACAGAGGATTCTATAGAGGTTGAAATATCACCGGATTACTCAGTAGTATCATCCAGGGCTGA
>JAAYEB010000242.1 GCA_012728995.1 Fibrobacter sp.
GTCATATTTCTGTAAAGGCTTATTTACCAAAAGTTAATATTTTTATCGAACGTGATCGTTTTATAATCAAAACTGCCGAGAATAATGATGAATTGATAAAAGCACTTAAATTGCGTCATGAGGTTTTTTATCGTGAACTTCTTAATAGAAAGTTACTTCTTGGGATAGATTACGACAGGTTTGATTTGAAATGTGACCATCTGATTTTAATTGATAAAAAAAATGGTAGATATTTTGGCACTTATAGGTTAAATTCTTCTAAATTCATTAAAAAATTTTATTCAGAAACTGAGTTTCGTCTGGAAAATATTCTTAATCTTGAGGGTACAAAACTTGAGCTGGGACGTGCATGCGTACATCGTGAATATCGTAATGGATGTTCTATTGCTTTATTGTGGCGTGGAATTACAGAATACATGAAAACTACTGATGCAAAGTATCTTTTTGGTTGTTCAAGCATTAAAACTACAGATAGATACAAGATTGCAGCTATTCATAAATTTTTGATGAAAAATCACAAGATTCCGTCTGAATTGCAGGTAAGCACAAAGGGGAAATTTAAAATCAGGAATTTTAATAAGTTACTTGATGCTGTTACTTTTGATGAAGTGGAAAAGGCTGTAGAAATGATTCCACCGCTTTTAAAATCATATCTCAATATGGGTGCATTTATTTGTGGAGAGCCTGCATTTGATAGAAAATTCAAATGTGTTGATTATTTTACATTTTTTAATCTTGAACAGTCAAATAAAATACAAAAAAAATACAGGGTATGATTCGTTTCTTTTTCAAAATACCTGCTTTTATTATTACGCTTCTTTCTTTTATTACGATTTCGGTTTTAGGCGAACTTATTATAACCAATCCTGTAAAAAAAAAGAAGTTTTTCTCAAAAATGACCTCTTTAGGATCAAAACTGGGATTGTATATTCTTGGAATCCATGTTAATGTATGTGGGAAAAGTGTAACAAAGCAGATTAAACCTGTACTTCAGGTCGCAAATCATATGTCATATCTGGATGTTTTAATACTTTCTTCTATTTCTCCATCTCTTTTTATTACTTCTGTCGAATTGCAGAATACGTTTTTTTTAGGGTTAATGGCTCGTTTGGGGGGAAGCCTTTTTGTTGAAAGACGAAGTAAAACAAAACTGTTGCAGGAAATCGACAGAATAGTGTCTGTACTCAGGAATGGATCTACCATAACGCTTTTTCCGGAGGGTACGTCTTCTAATGGCGAAAAGGTTCTTCCATTTAAAGGAGCGTTATTTCTTACTGCCAAACGGAGTAATGTTGAAATCCAACCTGTCTGTATCAAATATTTGACAATAAACGGAAAGCCTGTAAGTTCTTCAAACAGAGATTCGGTTTTTTATTATGGTGATATTGTATTTTTTCCTCATATTCTGAAATTACTGCTGGTGAAAAGAATTGAGGTAGAAGTAACATATTTTGATCCGATAAATACCGATGGCAAGGATCGCAAAGAACTTGTTGATATTTCCTATGCTAAAATATCATCTAAGTTTATGAATGATTATGAAGCTCAAACCGAAAACGTTGAAAAGAGTGCAAATTGTTTGCAGAAAAAACTGTGAATGTTGTATTGATCCTTTGTTGAAAACAGATTTTACCTTGATCGAACCTGAATGAGGGCAATTAATTACGATAAGTTGAGAACAGCATTGCTCCCAACAGCTTGCATATGTAAGAGTGCGTCCGATTAAATTTATAAAGTGTCAATGTTCCTGAAAGAATCACATAAGGGAATCGTCCGATTCAAAGAATAAATAAACATCTCGCTTTTTTACTAAACCCTAATTTTTTGAAGGTGCTTCAGGGTTTTGTGTGAGTATCCACAGAAATTCGGAAAACCTTTTTATATGACATTAACCAGATTTTAGTTCATCCTGTTGCTTTTTTTCATTATATTATATGAAGAGTAATTATTTCATGGAGGAATTGTAATGAATATTGAAAGGATTCACAATAACATTGATTATAATCATTATGAAAATAATTATTATAATCAGAAGAAACAAAACAGGCATGAGGTTATAAAAAAACCGATTGATGCATTTGTTTTAAAAAGTGCAGAGATATCATACAAGAAAAGTTCTATTGATAGTGACATTCACTGGCTCACTCATTTTGTTAAAAATCTTCCGGATGAACAGGTTAATGCCCGTTTAGAAGTGTTCAGGGAAAGGTATCAATTGATTGATGATTGCCTTGTTGATAAGTTAATTATGGAAGAACTTTAGAAGCTTTATAAAAAAACAGATTAATTTGTTAGTTACAAATTCATGGGAATAGCTGAAGAAATCAAAAAGACAATCCAGTCCAAGCTGGTTATCCGGTATCAGGAAAAGGATGATTTAAAGAAACCGGACAGAGTTTGTGTTATCTGTCATAATCCTTTCAGATGTGAAAACATTTTATGCCTGTACATTAAAGACGAGGGGCATATTTGTGATGCTTGTGGTGAGAGGTTCGCTCCTGAAATGATGAATGCTGTTGAAGAGTGTAACAGGGTAAAATCGAATAGTTCGTTTGATAATAAGAAGACATACCAGATATCTTTAACTCCAAAAGAGTGGAAAGATATTCGTGAAAACCTCTCTGTTCTTCAAAAAGTAACAGTCGAACTTGCCAGGGGTATTTCACGGGGTATAGTTGAAGCACCTACTGGACATATAGGTTTATTGCATTATGCAAAAGATATTGAAAAACCTCAACGCAAAGAGGGTGAGTCGGATAAAGATTATGATTTGAGGGTTAAAAGTCACAGAATGATCAAACTTTTTGATAAAATCAAAAAAGAAACATACGAAAGAATCAATCTGCTTCAATCCTATTTTACAAAACTTGGGATGCCGGAAATATGTGAAGAAAAGAACCTTAAATTCTGAACAAAAAATTCAAATTTTCAGTTCTAATTTTAAATAATCCTTGGGTTAAAATGAATGTATTGATAATTTCACTTTTCGGTTTCTGATACCGAATACAACTGTGTTTTTACTTCTATTGGATCAGATTCCAGCTCGATATCAGAAAGAATGGAATCGAGCTGTTTTGCATTATCGCATGTAGAATCCGATTGCTTCATCATTTCAGATATCTTACGAATTTCAGAAAATTTTGTCCTCAGTTTTTCGGTAAGCTTATTACATTTGTCGGAAAGATCCCGCATCTCTTCTTTTTCCCGAAACCGTAGAAGAACAGTCATTTTCCCTTCGGATAAAAGTGTTGCCCATTGTTCAAGTTTGTAAATAGGAACTGCATATTTTCTTGAAGAATAGAGGCCGACGCCCAGAGAAACAAACATTGAAACAATTGAACTTATGAGAAGTGTAGGCAGAATAAGGTATACCAGATGATCTCTGGTTAATTCTTGAGAATATTTGTCAAGTTGGTATACTATCACTGTCTGATATTTAAGATAATATACCAAAAGGAGACTACCCGAAGAGATAAGTGTTGATATAATAGCTGCAAGTACGATTTTGGAGACCAAGCGCAGTTGAAGTGATTTCTTAATAAAAAAATTACCTATTGGTTTGCGGGCGGTTTTTTGGTTCATATATCTCCTCCTGATCCAGATCGAATGTAATTCTCAATATAGTATAGCATTATTGCACATTTATTTAAATTCTTTTTTAGATTTCTACGGTTTTTGGGTTATAAGCGGTTTTAATCTTTGATTCGCGAAACTATTTTATTTAAATACAGGGATTTTAAAGTTTTTATATTAAATACATTATCGAACCTGAAAAAATTGTTTCAGGATGGATCTATCAGGGAGGTTTATGAAACAGTGTGCTGCGTTTTTGTGTATTCTTTCAGTTCTGATAATTAATGGTGTGGCACAATATTCATCCGATTCACTTCTTTTTTCAATTACACTTAATAGTGATTCCTTAAGTTTATACGGTTGCCGTTGGGATGATAAGGTTCAGTCCAGTCTTGGTGGTCCGATTCTTATGGTTAATGGCCAGCTTTTGTTTTATTCCAGACATGGTTATGTATTGTACAATGAAAAAGGAAAATTGCTGGATTCTCATTCTTTGTTCAAAGAAAATAAAAAACGTAAAAATGGAGAAAATCCAATAGAATTATTATTTCCTCTGGACAGTATTACTTTGTTGTATTGTCGGAAACCAGGTAATAATCAATCTTCCGTAGAATTGTTTAAAAAAACTTTGTATAAAAAGAATCTTGAAAAAGTAAGTTCAGAGATTAATCAAGCCTATTTACAATCTGGTTCGGGGCGTTTTTTTAATCTGGTAAATAACAATATTATTGATGAAATGAATAAAGACAAGTTTCTGAAACCTCAACTGGTAGGTTTCAGCTCTACTAATGAAAAAGCTTCGAAATGGTGGACTGTAGATAAGTTTTTTAGTATAACATCTCCAATAATTGTTGAAAAAGAGGGCACTTTTCAGAGCTTCTATCCGGGAATTAAAAAAGACCAAAAGTGTGAGGTGGATGCTCATCTTGTGGAGCCTCTGGGTGTATTCTCTACGAACGGGCGATATTTCTATTATGGTTTGTATACTAGCTCTGGAAACCAGGATGATCAATATTTTCAAGTGATGGTGATTAGCAATCAAAATGGTAACATATTATACAGACTGAAAATACTTAAACAGGATATCACTGATGCAGTACTTCAGCATGTTGAAGAAAGTAATACAAATTATACTGTAAGAAGAGCAGAACGTCATGTATTCGTTCCGAATGTTGACGGCAAAGGTAATGTTTTTTTTGGTATGATAGATTTTAATGCCCGTAAAATCAATGTGTATAAAAAGTTCCTTACAAAATATAATCCGGAAATATGCAAACCAGCACTAAAGCCTTTGTTCGATTACGATGATGGTATCGTTTTTACCCCAATGGTTTTAAATTGTGATGAGATGTCAGGAAAAGGGGTTTATCCGGAATTTACCAAGTGGTCGGATACCGGTCTTGTTAATGTTAATCCTGAAGAAATGAAAAAACAGGGCTATTCAGTAAAAATATTCCGTTCTGCAGATAGTGAACTGAAAAAGAAACTGGCACGACTTCAAAAAACACTTCCGGAGCATCTTCAGGCAATACAGGATTCTTTAGTGTCCCTGGAAACTTCCTGGTGCCCGTATGCTGTTGGATTGTATAGTGCAAAAAAAGGAAGAATCGGTACATTCCATTATGGAATTGATGAAATAGTATTTAGTGTCCGTATTTTGGAAGCTACTGATACGGATATATTTGTTCGGGTCGACCTTGAAAACAGAGCTGAAATCGTTATTTTTTCTCCTGATGGAGAGTATCGAAATGGGTTTGTATTTAATAAGAAGAATTATCGTGAAAGAAGAGATCAAATAGTCGTTTCAAAAGATATGATTATTATTGAACGTGATTATGAACACACTGCAAAAGGGGCCAGATATATGCAATGGAAAAGGATTTTTTAAAAATTCGAAAAAATGTGTAAACAATAACTGCGTTTATTTCCTTTTGACTAGGTTTTCGAACATAATAGTCACCTGGAATTAATTATTCAATCATAAAATCACTTTTTTGAGGCTTTTTATTTTTAATCCTGATATTTTCCCAAACCGGATTTCCACATTATCAAAAGTCTCCCAAACCAGGTAATGTTGGGACTAAGTCCTTTGGATCATAAATGGAGGATATCTACTTTACATAGAGATGTTCGCAAATGAGAGAGAGAGTATACAATCTCAATACGTGCAATAAAAAAACATTTTTGTTTTGACTTTGCATTACGAATATCTTCCCGATAAGAAACAGGATAAAAGGCAGCTTTGGGAGCATAAATATGAAAACTGCTATCACTTTTTCCAGAGATGGATTTACAGGAAATTTTATATATCTGGTCAGACTGCCTATAATCCAGAACCAGCATATACAAAAGATTGTACAAAATATTCCATAAGAGACTTTTTAGTACCATAATTTGTAGTGTTGACAACATAACAAAATGCGCTGTCGTGTCAGTATGGTTTTGGAGGATTCACAAATCGCATAAAAAACTCTTGACGGCAGTTTTGTGTTATGTAAACCAGATATCTCTGGCTTGATCAGGAAATTAAAATATGTGTTTAAATTTTAAATGTAATGTTGTATAATATCATATTTGTGAATATTTTCAGTCCAAAATAAATCAGTGCACAAGTCCACATTGAACCTTATTTGCGGACAAATAGGCTACAGATCCATTTTTTTACAAATACTGTTGGTTTCAAATGTTTCCAAAATTGAGTTTATCTGAATAAGTGTGATTAAATGGCGATTGTAGAATAAGGCAGAGAACCAGTTGAAGATTCATTTCGGACAAAAGTGGTTTATTAGGATATTAAATTACAAAATAAAGGATTAGGATTGATGGTTGGCTCTGGTGTTCATGTGTTGATAATTGATGATGAATTATCTATTTGTATGGGGGTTTGTAATTTACTGGAACTGAATGGATATAGAACAGCATATGCACTTAGTGGGTGGGACGGGCTTGAGTATCTGGATATTAATCCGGATGTTGATATAGTACTGCTTGATGTAAACCTGAGTCCGGGCTTTAATGGTCTTGAGGTCCTTAGAGAAATTAAAGATAAACAAAAATATGTTCAGGTTATTATGTTTACTTCCCATGATACTCTTGAGATCGGTTTGGAGAGTATGAAAAGAGGTGCACTTGATTTTATGAGTAAACCATTTAACGAAAAGGTTTTTCTAAAATTGACAAATTTGGCACTTGAGCGAAAGCATCTTGAACAAATTCAGGACCTGTACCTTGAAATAGTTGTTCATGACCTAAAAAATCCTCTTCAGATTGTATCTGGTAGTTTTGAAATGTTGAAGTACGGAATAGATCAAAATAAAAGTGATTTGCAAGAAAGAATGTTCGAAACGGGTAAAATGGGAATCAGACAGATTGAGACAATGATAAATAATATTTTGACAATATCAAGATTGGAAAAAAAAGCAATGACAGCAGAGAATCAGCAGTTTTCAATTCAAGAGCAGGTTGAATCTTCATTACAACTGTTTCAGCCTTTAAAAATTGAGTTTGATTCTGATCTGCCTCAGGTTATTTATTCTGATAAAGACCTCTTTAACCGTGTTTTGACAAATTTGACAAGTAATGCCCTTCGTTTTGTTACTCCTGGAGATCCGGTGGAAATATCAGTTGAAAAAAATGGTGAATGTATACTTGTTTCTGTTACCAATAATGGATCATTTATTCCCGAAGAATGCAGAACCGAGATATTTGATAAATTTATAAGTATACGAAAAAACAATAATATGATTCGAGGACAAAATTTCGGCTTGGGTCTTACTTTCAGCAAAATGGCTGTAGAAGCTATGGGGGGAGAGATTTGGGTTGAAAGTGAGAATCTTACACCCAGCACAACATTCAAATTTACAATTAAAAATGATGTCAAGCGTATCAGCCGGCAATTAAAAGACAGTTTTAATTCTTGTTAAATTGTGTTAATAAATTTGCAAAAAGGAATTATTGTTTACTAAACCTTGAATAATGCAATTCCAATGTAATTTCTTCTGCGTGATACCGGTATACTTTTTCAAGTTGGCCGAATCTATTTTGTATTCCTGGGGTAGAAGCTCGAAATACGAAGTATCAATTTTTTATTATTCCATCATGGAGTTTTAATGGGTCAGCAAATATATTGTGAAAAATTTATCAATGGTCCATTTCGAAACCAAATAATATGGGATCAAATTCGTTCGTATCACAAATATTCTGAATCAATACCTTGCATTGAAAGCATTGTTCAGAAAAATACCAGCCCTTTTGTATCAGAATGGATAATCAATATTGATGGAGTACCTTTTACATGGCAACAAATGGAATCTTTTGAACAGCCAAATGGATGTTTGAAATTTGAACTTACCCAAGGTGATTTTGACCAGTTCCATGGACATTGGAAAGTTGAATGTACTGAATTCAATTTAGTAAAAATATCATTTCATTTAGAATATTCTTTGGGGATTCCAGTTATTGAGGATATTACAGGTAATATAATACAGGAGAAACTTGCAGGTCTTGTAAGTTCGATGCTTGATAATCATATAAAACAGATCGAAAATACCTTTATTGAAGAACGTCGGTTCGAGCGATTTAACTTCGGGACTTTATTCAAATTTTCTGTTGATAATACTGAAATTGTTGCAGAACTAATCAATTTATCGCGTGGTGGTATGTTAATAAAATTAATAGATGGTGTGATAAAACCTCAACCAGGTAAACTGACATGTTTTAAGTTAGCAGGATTTTCTCTGGATTCTGAATATATGGATTGTGACATGGAAAAATGTGCAAGGGTAATATTCTGTTCTCCATTATCACAAAAAGATTTAAATGATATTTTTTCGATTTGGAAAATGAAAAATGAAATCTGTGATGATATGATCAGTTTTTATAAGATTTTATCAAAACAGAAAACTTCAGAATTATTAAAAGACCCGATATAATGCGAACGAATAATTGAATAAAAGCAGGTTCGGTATTCAACATGCTTAAGCAATTATAATATTTTGAGTGAAATATTCTATTGTGATTATTGAAGATAATTATTAAATTGAGCGCTTAAACAACCCAACAAATAAAATAGTCCTTTAATCTCCCCAAATGCAGTAAAGTTTTATTTTCTGATGCCGATAAATATAATAAAATTAATACATACTGCGACAAAGGAGCTGAAAAATGGGTATTTCTGTTAATGGACCATCCGGAATCGACACGCAGTATATAATTGAACAGTTAGTTGCCCTTGAGCAAAATAAAGTTACTAAAATTGAGAATGAACAAAAAGCTTATCAGTTAAAAATCGATGCTTTTTCTAAACTTAAATCACTTTTAACTGATTTGAGAACAAATGCTTTGGCACTATCTGAAAAAAAATCTTTTGACCTTTTTTCTTCAAGCAGTTCTGATGAAGATATTGTAACTATTAGTGGTGGAACCGGCAGTGTCGATGCATCTTACGATCTAAGGGTTTTTCAACTTGCCAGTGCAGAGAAAATGATTAGCGCTGATGGCTTGATTGAAGATCAGAATGCATCACTGACAAGCCTGGGGGTTGGTGAGGGAATTATAAGTATCGATGGCGTAGAAATAACTGTTGGCAACAATGATTCTCTTCAGGATCTTCGCATGAAGATAAACAATGCAACAGATTCCAGTGGGAATAAAGTAGGTGTTTCTGCTTCTGTTGTCAGGGTTAGTGATGATAATTATCGCCTAGTTCTTACTTCAAAAAATACGGGTAGTGATGGTGTAGAGTATAAGGATATTTCCGGAAGTTTATTGCAGGATTTGGGAATAATTACCAGTGCTGATGGTGAAAAAGGAAATATTTCACAGGAACTTACATCATCGGGAGATATTATTTCTGAGTTTGGTTCATTCGCAGAAAGTAAAGTTGTTCAAGTGAATGGCACAGATAATAATGGAGAATCGGTAACAAAAACATTCGTGGTAAAAAGCGGAAGCACTGAAGATGATTTTTTAAAAGAGGTTGAAGCTGCGTATCACAATATGGTTGATGCGCAATTTGATGGCGGAGGTAATCTGGTAATTACAGATAAAGTTACAGGATCTTCACAGCTTGCTTTGGATTCACTCAAAATTGGGTCGACTGATTTTACTTTCAATACAAGTAGAATCGGGGTTGAGGGTGAGGGAGTGCTCTCTGCAGGAAAAGATGCTTATTTTAGTGTCGAAGGTATTTTCATGAATTCTGACACTAATACAGCTTCAGGGTTTATGACTGGAGTAACTTTTGATTTTAATGCAGTTAGTACACAAAAAGATGTCAGAGTTTCACTCAAGAGAGATGTCGATGGAATCAGAAATAAGTTTCAGGAACTTATAAACAGTTTTAATGCTATAGTCAGATTCGCAAAAGATAGTACAAAGATAAAGGATCCTACTGACGAAAAAAGTACTGCCGGGGTTTTGTCCGGAGATTCTACCGTAAATTATCTTGTTTCCAGTATCCGTTCTTTTTTTCAGCAAAATTCAGATCTTTTCGAGGGAACATATACCAACTTTACCATGTTAGGCCTGAAAACTGATACAAAAACAGGTGAATATTCTTTGGACAGCGAGATGTTTGATAAGGCATTAAATACAAATCTTGATGAAGTAATGAATCTTTTTACAAAATTTGGAACATCTGATAATTCCAATATCGTATTTGGAAGAAGTACTTCAGAAACCAAAGAAGGGAAATATATACTTGAAGAAGTAGATGATGACCATTTACGGATAAAATTGGAGGGAACATCTGAATGGTTTATATCTGATGCAAGAAGAGGTGATATCATTACCTTTTCGGATGGGCTGGTAAAAGGGTTGTCGTTGACTGCACCAAACGGATCCATTGGGGATGGTAATACAGCGACTTTTACATTTTCAAAAGGCCTGGGAACTGTTCTTGATGAGGAGATTCAGAAATTAACTAATAGCAGTGAGGGTATGATAACTTTACGGCAGGAATCATGGCAGAGGAACATACAGAGTACAGATGATCGCATTCTTAGAATGAATGAGAGAGTTGAAAAATATCGTGACCGGTTGATCAAACAGTTCAGCAACATGGAAGTGGTTATGAACCAGATGCAAACACAGACATTAAGTATGCTTAATTCATTGGGAATGTATCAGTAGACTGGCTTCGGAGAGGAATGAATATATGATTAATCAAGGTTATGCTGCATATAAGAACACTTCGATTGATACTGCAGATCAGGGTAAACTTATTCTGATGACATATGATGTTGCTATAAAGAATTGTAAGTTGGCATTGGATGTTTTTGATGATCCGCATAAACTGGAGCAAAGGACAAAACTCCTTTTTAAAGTGCAGGATGCAATTACTGAATTAATGAGTGCACTGAAAATGGATACAGGAGAAATTGCCAAAAACCTCTACATGCTTTACGATTATATGCTTAGATCTGTTGTTAATGCATCGGTTAAAAACAGGAGCGAAAAAATTACAGAGGTATTAAAATACCTCGAAGAATTAAGAGATGCATGGGCTTTGGCAGTTGTCAATATAAAGAAAAATACTGTTTTAGATCATATTTCTACAAATCATTCCGGGTAAAAAATATGTCATTGTACAAAAAGTTATTACATATCAATAGTATGTATGAATCAGTTCTGGATATTACAATAAAATTTGCAAACGAATTTGATGGTGAAGTTTCTGAGGATGTATTTAATAAAAGAGCTTCGATTTTGTCTCAAATAGAAAGTGAAGAAAAACAACTGAAGCAGCTTTATGGTGGTTTGTTCGGATCAAAACATCCGGATGTAGTCAAAGAAATTGTGAACAGAATTAATTTAATTATCTCTGTAGATAAAAAAATATCGGAGAAATTCAAGGAAAAGATGGCTACAGTAAAATTGGAGCTGGCCGGTTTGTTTAAAAATTCTCGTGCCGCTGCAGCCTACTCCGTACAGAGAAAATGTTAAGACTCAATAAATATTAAAATTAGTAGCACGTCTGTACTTATCTGTAATCAAACCTGAAGATCAACTTGATCGCAAAGTTGTTCGCATATTATATGATTGTTTGTAGTTTGGAAACGATTTCATCTTTGCTGATAAGGTTTTCTGTACCTTTTTGCATATCTTTTATACGGACCAAACCTTGTTTTTCCTCTTCACCACCAAGAAATATCGTAAACAGAGAGCGTGCTGCATTGGCATATTTTAATTGCTTTCCTACAGAAACATTTTTTAATGAAAATTCACAGGAAATACCGGACGAGCGTATTGATTGTGCTGTAGCAACAAGATCTTTATGATTAAGATCAGCGAGAGCAACCAGAAAAACAGTGCTTCTTGGAGGCATACCAGGATATAAATTTTTATCTTTCAA
This sequence comes from Fibrobacter sp., assembly GCA_012728995.1. Classification (GTDB taxonomy): domain Bacteria; phylum Fibrobacterota; class Chitinivibrionia; order Chitinivibrionales; family Chitinispirillaceae; genus JAAYEB01. Next base: position 11,927 of record JAAYEB010000242.1, read on the forward strand.
TAATTCACCAAGTACTACGTCACCAGCAGCAAATCCTACTGCGGGTGTTGATGGACCGCCATATAATTCAACAAGTTTGTTATATCTTCCACCTCCAGCAATCGCACGTAAACTCTTCTTGATATCAAAAACTTCAAATACAATACCGGTATAGTATGCTAACCCTCTGACAATTCCAATGTCAAGAACAGCATATTCGGAAAAAGAGTAAAATTTTAGTAATCTAAAAAGTTCCTGGAGCTCATTGATAGCTGGAAATGATCCGAATTTACTTTCAATATAATCAAGCGATTCTGCATTAAAGATATTTTCAATATCTGATCGTATATTTGTTTCCGGTATAATTTTTTCAAGATCATCAAGATATTGGGATTCACTGATCTTGTTTTTTCGGTCGAGAAGAGAGTATAGTTCACTAAACCGATTTTTGGGGATTCCTATACTGGAGAATAACTGGTCCAAAAGAGTACGGCTTGAAATGCGTACCTTGAAATCATTACTGGTAAATCCAAGGTTTATCATCATGTGAATTACTCCAGCAATCAGTTCCGCATCTGCGGTAACTTCTGATATGCCAAGAATATCCATGTTCAGTTGGAAAAATTCTCTAAGCCGCCCTTTTTGCATTTTTTCATATCTGAATAGACGCGGAATGGAATACCATCTAACAGGTTTTTTAATTGAAGTTCCTTTTGATGCAACCATGCGTGCAAGTGAAGGTGTGAGTTCTGGACGTAGTGCCAATGAACGATTTCCCTTATCTTTAAATGTATAAAGCTGCCTTTCAATTTCTTCACCTGATTTTTGCGTGTAAATTTCAAGATGTTCAAACATTGGAGCTTCTATTTGCTCAAATCCGTAACTTTCACATGTTTTTTTCCATGATGAAAATATGAATTGCTGAAAAGCCATCTCTTCAGGATAAAAATCCCGCGTTCCTTTGGGACCGGAAGCTACTGACATGAGAAATCCTTTTTTATATAGTCTGAACAAAATAAAAAGATAAAATATATTTTGGATGAATAATTATCATTGTAAAAAGGAGGTTGTTGTTGCGGCTTGTAAATATGAAGCCTTGTTTGTTAGGGGTATATAAGATTTTACAGTAATAATTTGGTAAATTAAAAAAAGAGTCTCTCAAATGAGAGACTCTTTTTTTAATTTTTGAAAAATACTGAAATCTTATTCTGTCTCGATTTCTTCACCAAGCTCTTTCTGTAACTTCTCAAGTTCTTCCTGAAGTTTTTCGTCTTCACTCTTGATTTTTTCAAGGGCTTTGCTTTCAGAAGCTTGTCCGGAGCGTTTTTGAGCCGTTGCCAGTGCGTATTCAATATCGTCCTTAACCTGTCCCATGCTTCTTGCAAAAAAAGACGCTCTTTGAAAATTGTCAACATATTTGAGGTGTGATTTGATTTTTTCAAAATAGTCTTTTTGGAAATTATGAAGACTATCAATCTGGCTGATAACAATACTGGATTGTCTCGCTTTACTAAGTTCAGAAGCGTTGGAGGCGAGTTCTGAATATTTTGAACGCACATCCTGATAATCAAGATCTTTTGAGGAAAGTTCTTCCTGCTGAGGTCCTGAATAGTTTTGAAGATCATTAAAAGCAGTTGAAAGGAGGCCAACTGCATTACTGTAATTTTTCTGAATCATATGTGCGTAAGCCTGTAAAAGCGATCCTTCAGCTTTGAGAACAGGATTATCTGCAATAGAAACAAGTTCCTGACCTGCTGAAATACAATCACCCCACTGCCTTGCTTTAAGAGCTGTCCATCCAAGTCCCAAGAGAGCATCAGGATAGTAAAAACTGGTTTTGGGTACAGCACGTAATGCTGTAACAGCTTTCGCGAGAGGACCTTCCTGTTTTGTAAGATCTTCATAAAAAATGAAACCAAGAAATACAAATGAACGGTTAATGATTTCTTCTTGTGCTTTGGTTGAAGGCACGAATTGTATACAATTTTCTAAAGCTGATATGGCTCCCTCAATGTTATCATTGAGAGCATCACAGACAGCTGCTGAGTGTTGAGCGAAAACGTAATCAGGATGTGTATCTGGTATTAGATCGAACAACTGTTTGGCTTTTGAATGATTACCTTTTTTCAATTCGGATTCACCCATGACATAATACCCGTGAAATTTGATTGAATCTGGTACTCCAAGCTTATTAAGTTCATTAAACTGTTGTTCAACCATAAGAAAATTATCTTCGCGATAATAAACTTTCATGAGACCAAGGTCTGCAAATGGAACAGCAGCACTTCTTGAAAATTTCTGTTTAGTCTGTTCATATGCTTCAATGGCAGTTGAACGCATATCAAGCTCTTCCTGACAACTGCCTATAAAATAGCTTACCCAGTCATTTTTGAAGAAATCAGGGAATTCAACATAGAGTTGACTAAAAAGAAACCAGGCATCCCAGTAATTACCCTGGGTGTAAAGTTCCAGAGCCTTGATATACAGATCATTTGGAGCAACATTGGCCATTTTAGCCATCTTTCGAGCATATATCTCTTCACGATGTTTTCCGAATTCACCATTTAAGTAAATTGTATGGCTTCCGGCTTCACCATTGATCATAGATATGTACTGATATAAAAACGAAAGATCTCTTCCGTTATTTATGCTGGGCATATTTATACCGCCTGCGAAACCCCAGAACTCTGCTCCCTCCTGGGAAAAACCTAAAAGCCCATAAGCTTTTATGAATCGAATTATCCAGCCTCCCAGTTTTACATTAAGATCCCATTCTAAAGAAGCCGATGTATCCGGAAATTGATTTGCAGCAACTGCAATGTCTTTTATTGTTAAATCTACACCTGATTCAATATACTTTTCCCAATAAGTAGAATTAAGAGATGCTCTCAATGTGATTGGGTATTTATCTTCAGAATCAAATATCTTGACAAATATGTTCTGCAGATCTATGCCTAAAATATGACTTCCAATAACCGGACTATTAAACAGATGATAAGAAATACCTGCATCCAAACCAAATCCCGTGCTCAGGGATGATTTTTCCGGGTCTGGTAGAGTGGAAAGAAACAGGTTAACATTAGCACCAAGAGTCAACCCTTTCCATATATTATTTGCGTAGGACAACAGAACAACATTACTGTTATTCTTTACCTCTTTTCCCGGTATAGGTATAAAATTTCTATCTGTAGCCTCATAAGAATCGACTCCCTGATTAAGCCAGGTAATAGCGGCTGTTTGATAAAGACCGATGGGGTAAACAACACCAAGTTCGCTCATCCTGAAAGCGTTAAGAGTTGAAGAAAATGCAAATTTTGCAGAAAGATAATTTTCTTCGTTAATGAATGCAGGATTTGAGAGTGGAGAGCGTGATGCAAAAAGGTATCTCCATCTTTGTGTAATTAATTGTTCGCCGGGAAGACCATCAGCAAACAAAGTTGTAATATGTCCTGAAAGGAAAAATATACTTAAGATCAGGACTCGTTTAATATATTTACGACTGACAGGTTTTATCATGATACATTCCTCTGATTTAATATGTTAATCTTGCGCCAAGTTCTTCGTTGTCTGTTCCTTTTGCTTTACAACAATGTGCCGGATCGGATTTGAAATTCATGATAGTGCGAGGTGAGATAAATGCAGGATCAAATGAAAAATTACCGCTTGGAATTGGTTTGGGGCTGAACAAATTTCGATAAAAGTTGTTATTTGACACCTGAATCCTTTCTGCATCAGAAAGAATTTTTAATCCGAATCTTTCGTTAAATGCTACGACATTGTTTTCAATAATAAATTCTGAAGAACCTCCGACTGCAACACCATGATTTCCATTATAAGCAATAGAATTATGGTTAATAGTTGCATTCGTTGATCTGACATCCCATCCCTGAATTCCTGAACCACGGTTGAAAGCTATTATATTATCCTCAATTTTTGGTAAATGTCGAACAATAATAATACCAGTTTGCCAGTTTTTAATTATTCTGCATGATGTTATTGAATTACCAGAGCTGTTTGAAAAAATCCCGATTGTACCATTGCGGATTTCAAAGCCGGAAATAGTGGAATTTTTTCCCATTGTAACTACTGTTCCTCTTCCACCACCATCTATCACAGCCTTGAAAAGCGATCTGGCGATAAGAGTTACTCCAGGAGCAATAAGAACCTTTTCCCGGTAGACACCATTATCTACCCAAACGGTATCTCCGACACGGGTTTTCATCATTGCTTCAGAAATACTGTTAATACCCATTGAAGGCACTTGTACTGATGCTGCAAACCCTGAAAAGGGTAATAATAATGAAAAAGATAGTGCCAGATAAAATTTAATGTTTTCTCGGATTCTTAACTTTCCCATAAAAATGCTCCCGGTTATGGTTAACTATCGATAAATTTCAAAAAAATGTCTTTTTAATATATAACTCGTGCCCCAAGATCCTGATTATCCGAACCTCTGCCAATACAACGAGAATCTTTACTTAATGAAAAATTGAGACTTTTTGAATCAGAAAACTCCGGATCAAATGAATAATTATCTGAAGGTAAAACACCGGTAAACCTGGTGTTCTGATAAAAATTATTGTTAAGAAGAGTTATTCTAACATTTTCTTCAGATGGTTTGATACCGAACTGATTATTATTTGCTATGATATTGTTTTCAACAATAATACTCGAATTACCTCCGATAGATACACCATGGTTGTTGTTAAATGCAACAGTATTATGATTAATAGATGCTGAAGTAGACCTAACGTCCCAACCTTGAATACCAGATCCATTATTGTACACAATAACATTATCTTCAATTGTTGGTAAGTTGCCTACACACATTATGCCGGTTTGTTGATTGAAAACTATTCTACATTGTGAGATCTTAACACCTGCTGCTGTAGAAAAAACACCGATTGTTCCATTTTTGATTTCAAATCCTTTTATTGATGAACCGTTGCCCATTGTAACTACTGTTCCTCTGCCGGTACCATTGATTATTGCTTTAAAAGTAGCTTTTGAAATAAGGGAAACTCCAGGTGAAACAAATATGTGGTCTTTATAAACACCATCTTCAACCCAGACCGTATCTCCCTTTTTAACTGATGCCATTGCAGCAGATATTGAAGGAAAATCAGTTGGTACTGTTACATTAGCCGAATAGGCTACAGCGAGTAATGATAGCAAACACACCATAACAAAGTGAGTTTTTTCTGTTTTGTGGTTCATAATTAGTTCTCCGCAGAGGTAATTGTAATTTATTCGATTAAACTACAGCCAACGACACGTATATCCAACTGTGCATCATTAAATTAATACAGATTTCTTTAATACGCAACAGAATTGAATGTTCTATTTAAGACATTTGCCGTTTTTATACAAATAATCTCGAATTTAATGTTATGGTTAGAAAAACTTCCTTTTGTTTTTTCATTTATTTTTGTACATTCCTGCTAATACGTGATCCGATCAGTGATCTGATACGACCATACAAAATATATTTGGCCCACGCATATTTAAGTTTAGAAAACAAAGATTCTAAAAATAATCGATTTCTCAATAAGCTATAAGAAGGATCAAAATAGCAATTGAGGTGACATCCCTGACAAAAATTGAAAGTTCCCTGTTTTTTGATAAAATTCTCTCGAATGCTGTTTTTAAGCATGAAATTGAGATTATTGTTAAGTGGAACAAGATTTTTTCTATGATGATAGCATGGCAGTGCAAGTTTGTTATCTGGCATAATTACAATTGTAGAAGACACTGCTTTGCAATAAGGGTTATTTGTTTGATTCCCTCCTGAAAATCGCAAACTAAGATGGGCACGGTTCAAATATACACCTTTTTTGCGCCCATAACGCAGTGCTTTTTTATGGGTATTTTCAGAAACCAGGTCATCTCCAGTCAATTCAAATACCGGATCAAGAATAACTATTAACCGTTTCCTGCGTGCAATCTGATATATCCCTTCAAATGAATCAATGTTTTCATCGGTATATGTAAAAAGTAGATCCGGTATGAGGTCGAATTGAAGCGCGATCTCAATGCTTTGCATTACTGCTGCAAATGAAGGTACTCCTCTGATTTTATTATGAAGGTAGGGAGTATCTGCATCTATACTGAAATGGAGTAGATCAACAAGTCTACTGAGTTTCGGTGCAATTTGCGGGAAAAGAATACAGTTTGTTGTTAATGATGTAATATATCCGAGTTTTCGTGCTTCTGATAGAAATAAGGGAAGGTCTGAATGAAGTAAAGGTTCTCCGCCGGTGAAATCAACAAATTTGCATCCGGCTTCTCTCGCATGTTTAAGATTTTGTAGTACTTCTTCCTTTCTTGCATCAATTTTTGGGTAGTCGTTCCATATATCGCAGAAAACACAACGCGAATTACATCTATTGGTTAAATAATAATGCAAAAGGAGAGGTTTCATTATCAGATACGTCTACCTTTCCAGATTGTGAAAGGCTGAAAAATGAAAGAACATATCAAAATTACAAATTCGAATAATAGAAAAAAATAAAATATTGGAAAAATTATAGCCGAGTGGGTAGATGCGGTTTTTTTAAATGAGACTGCAACAAATATCCATGTTAGAAATAAGTTTGAGATAGTTAATGTCAGTGGAAGCGCAGGGAGTATGCCGGTCAGTAGTACCAGCGTGGAGAGATTCTGGATTAAAAAAAACAAACCAATTGCAGTTAAACCGGAACGTATCTTAAAACCTCCTGAAAACCACCTTCTTACCTGATGTAAGAAGTTACCAAATGTTGAAACAGGATAAGTGCGGGCTTTGGGGATGAATGGTTCTGCACTGAGTATTTTTTTCTTTTGTTTCCGGAATTCAGCATACAATAATTGATCTTCAGTTATGCTATAACCTGTTTTGTCATATCCACCGACATCCAGATAGGCATTGCGATTAATCAGCAGATTATTCCCCATACATGAACTGGGGATCCCGATTTTATGAAATGAATAGGCAACAGCAAAAAGAAATTCAAGCTGGAATGCTTGTAAAAAGCTCAAAATGTTGTTTTGAAAGTTGATAGATGTATGTCCGAATACCAGGTCTGTACCTGGTTTTGCATAGCGCATTAAAGAGAGAAGCCAGTCTGATTCAAACTGCATGTCTGCATCTGTCAAAACTATCCACTCGTATCGTGCTTCTCTTATACCTTTATCAAGGGCCTGTTGTTTGCTGGTCAGATTACGCGATTCGTCGAAAATTGATTCAATAAGATTAATATCCAATCTGCTTGATCTGGAATTTGAATGGATTATTTCTATGGATTTGTCGGTAGAATTGTCATTAATAAACATAATTTGAATTGGAGCAGAATAGTTTTGATTTTCCAGTGATGAAATCAGGTGACTGAGATTTTTTTCTTCATTTCTGAATGGGATAATTATTGATACTCCCTCTGCGGGTGTTTTTTGCGCAGTTTTGTTATGTCTGGGTAAGATTACGATATTCATAATGAGAATGATGAGAAATCCGGTATAAAATGATAATAGAAGTGAAAGTATCACCATGAGATCTCTTTTTAGGTTTTATGTAAAATTCAATCACTGCAGTCCAAAATAAAATTATTTTTTGATTAAATGAACTGTTTAATGTTGCAATGAAGTAAAAACAGGAGTTTTTTAAATCTCAAAAATTGTTTAAATGATTTAACCTTGATATTTTTTTTATAATAGGGTATTTTGAATATAGCTTCTGGAGGGGGCATGAGATTTAGACAATTAAAATTTGTAAGTAGTTTTCTTTTATTTTGGTTACCTGCTTTTCAATTCTCAGTACTGGCACAGGAGTGGAGTGGTACTGAAGAAATGGATAATCCGTTTGGGGGAGATCCATTTGGTGGGATGATTTATGATGACGATGAAGCTGTTTGGGAAACGGATGATAGTATATCTACTGAAAATGGGCAGATTAACTCTGAACCCACTCAAACAGGTACTGGGTCTTCTCGTGGTAGTGGTTCATTATATGGAAATGAACCTGCTTTAACCACTGGATCCAGTTATTCTGAAAGTAATGTGCAAAACGCGATAATTGAAGGTGTTCAAATCGTTTCTGAAAAAGGAAAAAATGAAGAGGAAAAGATTATTTCATGCTATTTTATTTTCAGGGATGAACCGACCAGTTATTTTTACGAGGCAAAACATCGTGATAAAAAAATAATTTTCGAATTTAATGATACCCGTATGGGTTCTTCACCGATACCTTCCATTTCAGAAGATCCAATTAATGGTTTTACCATATCTCAGAATAAGATAGATGTAAATGCAGATGTCAGGGGGTTAATGCCTGAGTGGCATGATGTGACCAAAGTCGTTTTCGATATGGAGCATATGCCTGTAATCCATGTTAATGACAGTGAATACAGTATTATTTCATTTTCTTTTAAATGGACTACAAATCCACAGAAATTGGAACAATATGTCATAAAAAATAATACACCCAAAATTATTCTTTGGTCTTCTATTGGAGTAGGTGCTTTGGGCCTGGGTGCTTTGGCTTTATTGCTTAGGCCTGATCCGGGCCAAGAACCTCTAAAACCGCTTCCTTACGAGGATTTACCAAAACACACTACTGGAAATGATTGAAAATATCTATTGGTTTAAATTACCGTTTCCATTTATGTCTCAAAAATTCTGATTAATTAGTAATTTGTTTCACCTTTTTACTATTTTCAGTTTTGAAATGAGAATATCAGATGGCTTGTTTGTTTTGCATTTAAATAATCTACACAGACTTATTAAAGAGATCCATATATGGCTGATCTGCAAAATCTGGAAACAATTTTAGCAAAAGTACCTCTTTTTGCCAATCTTGCTGTTGATGAGTTGCAAGCTATTTCTTCAATAATGGTAACCAGAAAGTACAAACAGGAGCAGATCATTGTTCGTGAAGATGATGAGGCGCACACGTTCTTTATAATCGTATCAGGTACAGTTCATGTGGCAGTACTTACTTCTGAAGGGAAGCAGTCTATTCTTGCAACTCTGCACAAAGGCGAATTTTTTGGTGAAATGGCAGTTTTGGATGGAGAACGCCGAAGTGCATCAGTCATTGCAGCAGACGAATGTACTTTGATTATGCTTTATAGAAAATCATTCATGGAAATATTGAGTCAGTATCCAAGGATTGCGATTCAGATGTTGATTGAAATGTCTAAACGTCTGCGGCGGTCTAATCGGCATATCAATTCACTCTCACTGATGAGTGTGTATGGCAGAGTCGCTGAAGTGATTCTTCAGCTGGCCAGGGATGGTGGCCAAAAGGTTGGTAATATGGTTATAATTGAAAATAGACCTACTCACCAAAGTCTTGCAGAAATGGCAGGTACGAGCAGGGAAACTGTTTCAAGAGTTTTATCGCAGTTGCAAAAAAAACGTTATATAACTTTTGATAGAAAGAAGATGGTGATACTGGATGAAGAAAAGTTATACTATTAGTATTCCGGTCAAAACATTTTGGAAAGTTGTCATTCCAGGATTAGTAATTATATGTGCAATTGGAGCTGTTGGTGGATTTTTGGTTGTTGATCGTTTCATTATGCCAAATGTAGTCGGGGTTAATCGTGATATAGTTGAAGTTCCGTCAGTAAAGGGTTTGCAATATGAATCTGCAAGAGAAAAATTTTTTGAGGTCGGGCTTCTCACAGAAATTCGAAGCAGGGAATACGATGACACAGTTCCACAGAATGGTATAATAAATCAGTTTCCCGAGACAGGGGCAAAAGTAAAAAAAGGACGCAAAATAGCTGTAACTATCAGTAAAGGAAAAGAAATTACAGTTGTTCCTGAAGTACGTAAATTGACAGAAAATCAGGCAAGAATTGAATTGAGAAAAAAAGGTTTAACCATCGGGAAGATTACTAAAGTGTATGCAGATAAAACACCGGAGGATCATGTTGTAAATATAGTTCCTCAAAGCGGAACCACAATTTCACGTCAGATAGAAGTTGAGTTGTTCGTGTCAAAAGGGCCTAAACCCACTCATGCAGAAGTTCCAAATCTGGTTGGTGAAAGTATTGGGACTGCAAAGAAAATGATCAGCGAAAGTGGATTAAGACTGGGTAAGGTCAATTACCAGAACAATTCTGCTCTTTTACCGGGAACTGTTATTTCTCAATCAGTTACTCCTGGCTCCAGAGTAAAACTTGAATCCTCTGTTAATCTGGTAGTTTCTGTTATTAGAAATTGAAATGTTTAATTTTAAAAAAAACTATAAGAGTGTTTTCTTTTGATTGAATTTTATGAATTGGCGAAAAATAAAATGGGATTTTACAGGAAAAGCTTAATAAGGTTATTGTTGACTTTTGTAATATTTTCTATTTCAAACTGCACTGTTGGTAAATTTCCAGTTGTACGGCCTTCAGTTGATATTGCCCGTGAAGAAACTGCACGAATGAAAGCGCAAAAGTATTTCATTGATGCACGTGATTACGAGCGCAGAGGATTGGACAAGTCTGCAGAAAAATATTATGAGCTTGCTTATAGTCTGGATCCATCATCTAAAATTCTGAGGCAGCAGGTTGTAAGAAAATATGTTGAATCCGGTAAATATTCACAGGCGTTGTTAGTTGTTAAAGAAAACCGGAAAAATGAAGATCTGGATGAAGAGGAAAAGAGGCTTGTTTCCACCATTTACCTGAAAATGGGAGAATTCAGTAAAGCTGCTGAAGTACTTGAAAGTATTAAAGAAAAGTCAGATGAAGAGATTTATTCTCTTGGACTTATTTATGAATCAACAAAGGATTTTAAGCGGGCTCTTCAGTGCTATGGAGATTTTTATAAACGAAAACCTGAAGCTGTTCAGATAGGATTTAAAATAGGTAAGATACTGATAAATGAAAAACGATATGAAGAAGCCGAAAGCTTGTATTATGAGATGAAAGAACAGGACAGCAAAAACCCCGATATTTTTTCTTCACTTGGAATGACTCTTATTCTTAAGGGGGATACTGTTTCGGGAATGGAATATTTTGACTCTGCTCTTGTACTGGATTCGGTTCATGAAGAGTCGTTAAGAAGTATGGCGCAAGTTTTTATCGGAAGGAACGAGTTTCCTCAAGCAATTGATTGTTACGAAAAATTGTATGCTGAGAGCCTGTATGGGGAAGTTTATGGCAGAACGCTGGCTATGTTGTATTACTATGATAAACAGTTTGATAAGGCCAGTACTTTACTGAAAGAACTCCTGATAGAATCGATTGATGATTTTGAGCTCCATTTTTATATGGGGCTGGTTTATTCTGCAACTGATCAAACTGACAAAGCACGTATTGAGCTTGAAAAAACACTTGCTTTACAGAATGGTTACGAGGATGCCTGGAAAGAATTGTGTTACATGTTTGTGAGGAAAAAAGACTATGAACAGGCAATGGAGATTGCAGATCGGTTTTTGAAACGTTTTCCGGAAGCTGCATCCGCCTGGCGGTTAAAAGGTTTTGTTTCAAATTTGAAAAAAGAATATAAAGATGCTGTAGAAATGCTGGAACAGGCCCTTAAGATTGATAAGAATAATCCGCAAATCTGGTATGAATATGGCAGTTCGTTGGAGCGTATTAAAGAATTTGATAAAGCTGTGAATGCATTCAGAAAAGTACTAAGCTTAAAACCAAAGGATCCTGCTGCTTCGAATTATTTGGGATATATGTGGGCTGAAAAAGGTATTATGCTTGATAGCGCAAAAATCCTGCTTCAGGATGCTTTGGAACAGGAACCGGATAATGGAGCATTCCTGGATTCTTATGCATGGATATTTTACCAAATGGATGAAATTGATAGTGCACATTTTTATATGAATCGGGCACTCGAATTTATTCAGGATGACCCGGTTATTTTTAGTCACCTTGGAGATATCTTTGTTAAGCTAAATGATTTTGAAGCTGCCCTTGATGCGTTTCAAAAAAGCCTTTTATTGAATTCTGACGAAGAGGATATAATAAAAAAGAAAATTGAGGAAATAAACCTGAAATTACAGAACCCGGAATCAGAAAAATGATCCGTTCTTTATTCTGCATTCTGTTTTCTGTTATATTCATTTTATCATGTACTCAGCCGCCGAATTTATTAAATACAGAAATATCTGTATTTTTGCATGACCAGATTAAATTCAGTGAGTTACCAAAAAAAATACGGGGTGGTGGCGATATCTCATTATCAATAAATGGTGAACGTTACTATGGTTATGCTGACGTGATCTGGGAGAGTTCCGGAAAATTTCGGGCAGATTTTTATTCTCCTTTTGGTGGGGTGATAGCCTCAGCCAGGGCTGATTCACTTGAAGGTATTGTGAGTATTAAAGAAAACCAGTATAAATTTAAAATAGACGAAATTATGGATTCACTTCCATATAGTTGGGGCAAATCTTTAACTTTTAAGGAATTCATTTTGCTTTTGACTGGCCAGGTATCTCTATTTTCAGAGAAGCTAAAGGAAGAACCGGATTCAATAGTATCAAAAAAAAGATATTCCAAACTGTTTTGGGAGACAAACTCATCAATGATTATTGCTGAGGTTAACCGAAAATCATCACGAATAGAAAAGATCCAGTTACAGACACAATTATGGTGCATGCAGTTTCACTCAATAAAAGAGAAACTTGCACGATTTATTGAGTTCAGAGAAGATGACAATAATTATTTTTCAATTAAATATGAACAGTTGAATTCGGAGTAGGTTAAAATTTTATAATGCGACTTTTTAGTTTATTCAGTTTGCTTTTGCTTGTTTGTGTTTCCGTTACTATTGCTCAACATCCAGATGCAGGAACCAGCATATTTTCTTTTGTTAATATTGATTATGATGCAAATTCAGTTGCAATGGCCGGAGCTTCTGTTGGTATGCCCGGGGGGAGTAACAGGGTCCTTACAAATCCAGCCTCTGTTGCTGGAATTAAACATTATCAGGCTTTAATCGGTTATAGGAACATAATTGATGATATCTGGGGTGGTCCTGTAGTCGTTTCTCGTTCATTCGGTAAATATGGCGTTTTTTCCATCCTTCTGGCTGCTATTACAAGTGGCGATATTGAAGTTATCAGAGAGGTTAATGATGAACCGTATTATACCGGTCAGACTGCAGGTACACAATATATTACAGGTGGAATTTCCTGGGCATATCCGGTTCTGGAAAACATGTATTTTGGAACCAGTATAAAAAGTATATACAATCTTATCAGGATACCTGATAATGCATACAGTGCAGCAGCTGCAGTAATTGATGCCGGAGTGCAGTATCAGTTATTGCGAGGACGATTTATCACTGGTCTTGCCCTTCGAAATCTGGGATTCCTGTTATGGTCATATGATGAAGAAAAATATGATCTCCCACTGACATTCGAGATTGGTATGTCTTATGTTCCTCTTCACATATCAAACATCAGAATCGCCCTGGATATTAATAAACGTAAAACTGATTATCTGAATTTTGAACCAGGTTTGGAAATAGCAGTTTACAAAGAGTTTTTAAAGGGGCGTTTAGGCTATGCTTTCAGCTGGCGAGATTTACAGGAAGCAATAAAAAGTTTCAGCGGAGAGCAGGATGAAAATTATATTAAAAGTAATTGGAATGCTTTTTGTGTCGGTATTGGGTTGAATACAGATATTGAAAAAACAAATGTTCAAATCGATTTTGCTCTTCAGTTTCATACGGTTTCTTTACCTCCTTCAGTAGTTGTCTCCGCGTTAGTAGAATTTTAGTTCCTCTGAGTAGCGGGGGAGTTATATTATTGTAGTAATCAATTAATTCCAGAATAACAGCAATTACAGAATTATCTTGGCTGTCAGGCATGATGTGTTAAAAATGTTGGAGTAGATAAAGATTTTAGGTTAAACCCTTAATTTTCTGGTATGGAGAATCATTTTGAGAAAAATAGCATTCTTATTCTTAGTTTTTATATTACTCTTCAGATGCAATGAAGACCCAGTTTCACCTCAGGATTCATTTAATGACCAATTCCAGTACCTGTTTAATGAAGTTGAATCGATAAGAGGAGAGAAGTTCTCGAGAAATGTTCAGGTAGAAACTGTGAAGAATAAAGATGTAAAAAATCTGATGGATTCTTTACTTTACGGCGGAATAATTGATGATTACATAATTGAGGAGGCTAAATTATATGTTGCTTTTGGCTTCGTTTCATCAATTGATGAGTATTTTGAGGATAATGAATCTCATTTGGAACAGGACATTGGTGGGTTTTACATTGAAGGACTGGAGAAACTATATATAGTTTTTAATAATTCACCTTTAGAAATTGAAGAGTATGTTATTGTTCACGAATTAACTCATGCATTACAGGACCAGCGGCATGATTTGACAGCTTATTCCAGAGGTGCTAAAACACTCGACGAAGCGGTCGCAAGGAGCTACATAATTGAAGGTGAAGCTAATTATGTTATGAATATTTTTGATATCTGCAATTACGCTGACATTGATTTCAGATATATACAGCAGTCATTTTTAGATACAATTTTCCCACCCTATACAATCAGAGCTTACAGGGATCTGTTAGATGAGTTCAATGCGCTTGAACCTGCTTATATAACTCTGTCTTCAACACACAAGTATTATCATGGAATGTTTATAGTTAATTCCGGCATTAAGCATGGTGGATGGCAGGAATTTGATTCCTGGTTTCTAAATCCACCAATTTCAACTGAACAGATGATTCATTGGGCCGAAAATATAACATATAATACACCTTGTAGTTTTGTTCCGGTTTATCATTTTACCGGTTTACCTAATTCTTCAGCGCTTTTAGATAATGGTACCCTTGGGGAGCTTTATATTACCGTGTTATTGTACTGTAATGGAGTTACAGATTATGATATCGCTGGAAGCGGATGGGCTGGAGATCAATATTGGGTATTTGAGAATAAAAGTAAGGGAGAATTTTATTTGATCTGGTACACTACATGGGATACCGATGAAGATGCGGTAGAATTTTTTAGAGCATATCGCAATCTGCTTGTAAACAGTGGGAAAGAATATTTACAGGTAGAATTGGTTGAAGATTCATTGTTCTGTTCTGAATTCGGAGAAAAAGAACTGTGTAACAGAGTAATAAAAACCGGAAATGATGTATTAATTGCAAAATCAGTTCCGGTTTCAGGTATGGAAACGATTTTTAATGAGCTCAAACAGGTAAAAGAACCATCTGAAACTCTTGCAAAAACTGGTATCGCTACACATGATGAGTTAAAAAGTCATTTCAGGGTTCGGTATTCAAGTAAAAAAATAGTAAGAAAATACCATGAGGGTTTAATCGGTAAATAGATAAATGGCAATTTGAGTGTTTAGTATACCATAAATTATACAATTTCTTACATTGGTTTTTTCGGGGATAATTGCAAAACAGCTTTTGTCTGTTTACGCCGTGTTACTTGGTAATGATGACTCTCTTAGCAGCTATAAAACAAGTTCTCCAGCCAGGTGGCGTGCTCGCTCTAATCGTAAATTAATAGGTTTCATTTAGGATTATTAAGATTCGTTTTTGTTTTTTTCATTTTCGAGCCGATATTTTCCATATTTCATTTTCAGGTCATGGAGAAGATACATGTCTCCTTCCGGACGCATTCCTGCTTTAAATAGTGTATCCATAACTTCTAGCTGACTTACAGTTTCTTTTAATTTCTTGATATTTGGAGTAAAAATTTCGCAAAGACTTTTCAGCATAACAGGATCTGTTTGTACCTTGTTTATGATTCTGATGCCATAGGGACCAAATTGCTGTTTAAAAGAAAACTCATGCATTTTAAGCATTTTTTTCATTTTAAGCTTATCAAGTTTATGCTCAATTAATAACCACAAAGTCCGTACTGCTATAGTTACTCCAATCCATACCCACCATTTATTGAGTACACCATAATAAAAAAAGCCACCTGTAAGAACAGAAATATAAAAACGGTAAAACTGAAGTATAATCATTTTTCCTGTAATAGATTCTTGATTGTATCAGCAATCAGTTTTGCTGCTTTTTCACTGATTGGTTTCTGTTGTTTTATTTTCAAATATCGAGCCACATGTGGCTTGATTGTAGAAATTTTCTTAATATCTGTTTCGCTTATATTTCGGGATTTTTTCTTTGGAGTTTCATCTAAAGAAAAGTGTTTCGATTTTTTATTTCTTTTTAAATCGATTTTGTTTCGATCGTTTTTATCAGGAATATGATGAGAATTTTTGTACATACATGCAGCTTCTTTCTAAAATTAAAATTCCCGATCCATTATATCAGAAATAAAACGATCTATAGAGACCGGATAATATCGAACATCTGGACAAAAAATCAAACCAGTCCGGGTATCCTCTTTGCGCATTAATTGGTCATTAATTCTTTCAAGGTGTTCTTGTGGTTTATCCTTATGGTTGGTTAGATTAAAGTATTTGTTTTCGATTTTTAGATTGTCCAGACGTTTTGAAAGTCCAAAAGAAAAAACTCTTCCCACTATTGCATCGTCAAAAGTTTCTGGGTCAAAAACATCACCAAATGTTTCACGTAATGAGTTGGCTGAAATGATGAACTTTGGAGATACATTTATTTTTCCGTTAATTTCTACTGTGAAAGAAGAATCTTCTTTATCTGGTGCAATAAGTGTGTAGGAAATTTGATGATATCCGGATATGATACCGCTAATTGGTTTTCGAAGAATATTGGTTTTAAAAAATATTTCTTTTAAGGTTTCGTTTCGGTTGTAATCCCACATAATTCAACTTATCTATAGTTTTATCTTTTTGTTTATTACGGTTTGGTAGAATATATGTTGTATCCACTGATTTGAAAACAGTTTTAAATATAATTTCGAATAAAGTTAGCGTGTATTCATCTTATTTTACAATACTATTCCAGGCATAATCAAATAGAGAATCAAAGAGAAACGAATAGAGTATGCAAAGTGTATCAAAGTGTATTATTGAAATACAAATTATACAGGATTGTTGTTAATTCTGAAGGATAAAAATTAATGTTGAAGAATGAAATAAAAAATAATTGCTTTATAGCCCCTAAAAACACCAAGTCATTATAGAAACCTGAGCAGGTTTGATAGGTAAAACTTTGCTTAAATGAGGGCATTAATGTAATTTGGATAATAATAACCCTGGTTGAAAATTGGTAATTTTTTATATCCGATTTGATGAAATTCTTTTCGGAGAGGAGAGTTATTATGGAAAAAACATATCTTACAAAAGATGGGTATGATAAACTGTATGCGGATTTGGAATACTTGAAAACAACAAAAAGAAGAGAAATTGCAAAACAGCTTGATTATGCACGGTCTTTTGGAGACCTGCGAGAGAATGCTGAATATGAAGCTGCAAAACAGGCTCTTTCAATGAATGAGATTAGAATTAGAGAACTTGAAGAAAAAATCGCAACAGCCGAGATAATAAGCTCTGAGAACATTTCAACAGATAAAGTTTTTATTGGTGCAAAGGTTACTTTGTGGGATGATGATTTTGAGGAGGAGGTAGAATATGAAATTACTGGTGATGAGTCTGATCCGTCAAAAGGTAAAATTTCGGTAAATTCTCCTGTTGCAAAGGCTCTCCTTGGGCATTCTGTTAATGATGAAGTGGAGATTAAAGCTCCGCGTGGAATATTTAAATATAAAATTTTGAAAATTGACAGATGAATTGTTTGCAGGTATAATTTTTTGATGGAAAAGTTAAAGGAGCTGTATAATTTTCTTGAGCAGTACAAATCAGTTGCTGTTGCATTTTCTGCAGGGGTTGATAGTACTCTTCTGGCATATGTAGCAGGTGAAGTATTAGGGGAGAAATGTCTGCTTTTGACTGTGAGCTCTCCTTTAATTTCCGGTAGTGAAATTGACGAAGCTACTGTTGTCGCAAAAAGAATGGGTTTGCGGCATAGTATACTGAAAAGTAATATAGTTGAAATCCCAGAGTTTTATAAAAATACCCGAAACCGGTGTTATATTTGTAAAAAGAAAATAATTAGTCAGATAAAAGAAACAGCTTCCGCCCAAAACTATGAAGTAATTATGGAGGGGAGTAATGTTGACGATATTAATGATTACCGGCCTGGGCTCAAGGCTTTGGAAGAGATGAATATTGTTTCTCCATTTATCAGATTAAATTTTAAAAAAGATGAAATTCGAAATTATTCAAAAAAACTTGGATTAAAAACTGCTTCAAAACCATCTAATGCGTGTCTGGCATCCCGTATTCCTTATTATGAAATTATTACAAAAGAAAAATTGAAAAAAGTGGAAACTGCTGAAAATGCAATTCGAATGATTGGTTTTCACCAGTTCAGAGTACGTTGTCGTGGTGAACTTGCATGTATTGAATTCTCGCCTGAAGAGATGAGTGGAGCCTGGAGTAAAAAAGAGTTGCTCTATAATCTATGCAGGGATACCGGTTTCCTCTATGTTGCAATTGACATAAGGGGATATCGTTGTGGTTCTTTAAATGAAACTCTGCAAATAGATGCTTTAAAACCGGAATAAGCTGTTTTAGTGTCAGGGGGGGAATCCATCGTCTTCAGGCAAAATTCCCCGTAGCCGTACTGCAAAAATTGAAATATGGAATATCCTCCGGTTAAAGCCAAAGGAATTTGGACCCCTCGACTTTAAGTCGAGGGAGTATTCTCAGTTATGTAAAAGATACCTCGCATTTTCCTTTATATTACGGCATTATTTTTGCACTTTTATCAAAAGTGAAATTGTTGGAATGAACTCGTAAATAAACCAATTTATTTTGCAGTTAAACTGAATAACTATGTGGAGTATGGGTTTAACGAGGCTGCATAAGCACAGTTTTCGTAGTTGATGAGAAAGTATTTGTCAGTTTAAAAGGTGTAGGCTTTACCTGAATTAATTAAATCAATAAAAAGTAAAGAACTGTTGGGTCGGAATTATTCAGACAGGATTTTGAGTGTTTCTTGCAACAGGTTGTATTTACATCAGTAAATATCAGGGCTGGTGAATAAAAAGAGTGGGACATATGGATTGTTTTTATCCTTTAATTGAATCACACTCCAGTACCGGTTCATTTATGCAAAAACAGCTTTGTTTAATATGTTTCAGTTGTGGCATATCTATTGCTAGAAACTATTAAAATCTGGTTTGATTTTCTCTGAACCTGCAGTTTATAAAAAGGAACAAAACCATCTTTTTTGGCAGGTGAGGGGGAATTGAAATGTTATGTTTGGTGTTATTTGTGATTAATTCTTTAATTGGATACAATGTAAATGCACATGAGAACCAACAGTATCCAGTTTTAAAAATAATCGACACTTTTACCAACTGCACTGAAGTAACAAATAGACTTCCATGTGGTTGGCATGCAACACAAAGTGATGTAAGTATGTTTTCAATAGAAAACGAAGATGCAAACTGGTTTCTTAAAGTCAGAACAAAGGGTGGAAATACTGCAATAGGCAAAAAATGTAAACTGAAGGTTTCGCAATACCCGGTTCTCTCATGGCGATGGCGTGTACATAAGCTTCCGGACGGAGCAAAAGAGTCTGAAAAAGATTCGTCTGATAGTGGCGCAGGGATATATGTAATATTTCATGGTGTTTTTAAAATGAACAGGGTATTGAAATATGTCTGGAGCAACTCTTTACCAAAGGGTATTACTGTAAACAGTCCATATAATGTTAGAACTAAAATAATAGTGTTGAGAAATAATATGGATAGATTAGGTGAATGGGTATGGGAGGAGGTTAATATTTTAGATGATTTTAGAGAGAATTTCAATGATGACCCGCCGCGTGTAGAGTGTATTGCAATAATGTCCGATTCTGATAATACGCAGTCATTGGTTGAAGCTGATTATGATGATATCAGGATTAGAATGCTGCAATGAGATTTCCTTATAAAATCATAATCGGCGTTGCCGGTATTGCTGCTGCGATTGCATGGTCTGTACAGGATGTTGACCTTAAAAATGTTCTGAGGATACTTTCAGAAATGAACCGGTCTCTTACAGCGGGTGTTTTGATCCTTACAACAGTTAATCTGGTAATTAGGTCGATTGTCTGGAAATTTATCGTTAGTCCGATAAAGCCTGTTCCTTTACGTTATGCGATTTCGAGTTATTTGATAGGTGTTTTTTCCAATCTGTTCTTGCCTTTGAAGCTTGGCGATGTCGCTCAGGGGTATTCTTTAGGGAAACGGCAGGATATGAGTAAGATATCTGTCGTTTCAGCGGTTCTTATTCAGCGTGTTTTTGAAGTTACAAGCCTTTTGTTGATTATGTCAACTATTGGTGCCCTGTTTTCATTTCCGCTTTTATTTCAGAAACAAACACTTGTACTTGGTATTCTGATTCTGTGTGGTATCTGCATTTTATTATTATTATTCAGAAATCGTGAAAGGGTGGTTTCATCAATTGAATCTATTGTCGAAAGGTTTTCACCATCAACTGCTAAAACAATAAGTAAGTCCATGGATCTGTTTTTAACGGGTACGACTGCTATCCATAATCTTCCTGATGTGTTGAAAATCATGATGTTTTCTTTTTTATCCTGGATAGTTCAGATCCTGATGGTTTGGCTTACTGCGATGGCACTTGATATTTCGATAGATTTTCTTGCATCAAGTGTAGTATTGTTGATAATTAACCTTGGTTTAACAATACCACTGGCTCCCGGAAATATTGGCACTTTTCAATTTTTCAGTATAATTGCACTATCACTGTTTTCTATAAGCAAGTCAAAAGCACTTGCATTTGCAATAATTTTCCAGGTGATACAGGCAATACCGGTCATTGTTGCAGGTGGATTCAGTTTATTTATCGAATACCTGAACGGGACAAGAAAATCGCAGGGAGAAGTTCAAAAAAATAAACACAGTACTGGTGCATTTTACAGCAGGAATACTGAGATATGAAAATTGGAATAGTTTCTTCATATTTTTATCCATGGTATGGGGGAATAACTGAACATGTTTATTACCAATACAAGGAGCTTAAAAAAAGGGGACATGATGTAAAACTCATTACACCTTTTGATGGCGGGAATATGATCGAACAAGCGGATGATCTTATAAAACTTGGAACACCTGTCCCGCTAATTCTAAACGGATCTGTTGTAAAGATCCCTCTTGCAGCCAGGAAAAAAGAACAGATAAAAAATATTCTGAATCAGCAAAACTTCGATATTCTTCATCTGCACCAGCCGCTTTTTTGTCTGCTTGGACTTACTTTTCTGACATGCATTAGAAAACGTAAAGAATTATGTCTGCAGTGTCCTGTGACATTTGGAACGTTTCATGCCAGCGGAGGGGGAACAGAACGGTTTGTTGTAAAGATGCTCTCACCGTTGTATAAAAGGTACAGAGGTTTATTTGACTGGCGTATCGCAGTTTCATCTGCATCAAGAGATTTCGTTAAACCTATTCATCCAGGATCATATGAAATTATTCCAAACGGTGTTGATGTAAATCGTTTTGATAATAAAAAAAAGATCGAACGATATGATGATGGTGTGATGAATATATTATTTGTTGGAAGGCTTGAACCACGTAAAGGTTTAACAAATCTTTTAAAAAGCATACCGTTTATTCAAAAGCAGACATCTTTGCCTTTTCGTTTGCTGGTTGTGGGAAATGGAGTTCTAACACAGTATTATAAAAAAAAGGTTCCCAAAGAAGTTTATAAACAGGTTGATTTTATCGGTGAGGTATCTTTTGAAGATCTTCCAAAATATTATAAGACTGCACATATATTTTGTTCACCAGCCACTTATGGTGAGAGCTTCGGTATTGTACTTATTGAAGCAATGGCTTCCGGGTTGCCTATTGTTGCCGGAAATAACGAGGGCTATCGCAAGGTAATTACGAATAATAAAAACGGGATACTGGTAAATCCTCAGAATCCATCAGAACTGGCTTCCACAATAAGTTATTTGTTAAACTCTGAAGCTGACAGAAAACGACTTGCAAAACAAAGCTTTATTGATGCAAAAAAGTACAGTTGGGAAGTGATCATTCAGACTATAGAACAGAAGTATTATGAGTTTTTAAGGTACAGAAATAATTATAGAATGGTAATATGAACAGATACTATGTTTCAGGCATTGTTAAACTGGGATTATTGAAATTACTGGTTATAACTTCAAGGTTACCAATATCTTTATGCTATTTTGTAACAGATTTAATTGCTATATTAGCTTTTTTGGTTTTATATCAAAAACGCATTTCGGTTAGAAATAATCTTATACGTATATTAAATAAAAAACCGACTTTGTATGATAATTTAAAAGTATTTATTGAATATGGTAGATACTGGGCAGAACTTCCCCGTATTGATGAAATCTGGAGAAACAGTTCCAAAAAGATTTGTGGGCCCGATTTTCCTCCTGCCGAAAAACGTTTTCTTGGAATCACATTTCATATCGGTAATTTTGAGATATTTGGAAGTGCACTATATCCTTTTCTGAAGTCTGATTTCTTTGTAGTTGCAGAGAATCTTAAACCTAAATTTCTGGCAGATCATTTCAGTTTATGCCGTAAACAGCATCATATACAGACTGTATTTCATAATGATTTGCGTCGAATAATAAAAGTATTAAAAGAGGGTAATTCACTTGGTGTCGTTTGTGACAGGATGATTGGCGGTAATGGTGTTAAAGTCAGATTGTTTGGTAAATCTGTTTGTATGCCGCTTAATATTGTAAAATTTGCATTGCAGAATGAGATTCCGGTTTATGTTGCGTATTGCGTAAAAGAATCTAATGAATACAAAATTCATTGTCAAAAAATAAATGTTAATACAGATTATGAAGATGCTGTAAAACAGATCGCCTTAGTGATCGAAAATACAGTGCGGAATTATCCTTACCAATGGCATGTCTTATCTGCAATATGATCATTACAAATCTGCAAGGTCGTTTACAACCAATTTGATATCAGGATTCAGGTTTAAAATGTTTAAATGAAAAATAGAATCCCGCGTATGCTACTCCTATGTACATTAGATAATCAAGAGGTTGTGTAAGTGCCTTTAACAAACTTAGTGCAGTAGAAATATCAAGTTCACTGAATACCTCAGAAGACGGAATGTTCTTGTACTTTGCAAAAATGAAAACAGCTGTAAAGAGATTGCCTGTTATGGCAGAGATCAAAGACAGGCTTGCGCCAACCAGTCCATACCAGAAATCAACCGCTTTGGCTGAGTATTGAATCGAAAACGCAATTCCCACAGCTACAGCAACAGCCATCCAGCTCAGTTTATACTTACTGGCCATCAGTATCCACAACGAAGTAGCTGCAATACTTACCAGTATACCTGCACAGATACCATAAAAAGGTTTCTGCTTTTTCCTTAGTTCATGTAATTTTACAGTCGATGCGTTAATTTCAAAATCAAGAGTTTCTTCCTGAATATTTTGGTTCTGTTCCATTATTTACCCCTTCATGGTTTTCTGATCTTATCTGGATTTAATGGACCTGGTAAAAAACATATATGTATCAATATAAATCAGGTTTGGAAGAATTACGTAATTTCTGTGACAAGCAGGTCGCCTTTTTCTGGGGGATTACAGATTTAAGTTAATCTGGTAAAATAAAGAAATTTTAAAAACCAATTATTAAAACAGAAAACAGATATATTATGAAAAGTTGAATTCATTTATGAATGACGGAAAAGATTGTAGTTTAAACGATTAAATAAAGACTGAAATGATAAAAATAAAAAATGTGATAGTATTTC
Organism: Fibrobacter sp.; assembly: GCA_012728995.1. Classification (GTDB taxonomy): domain Bacteria; phylum Fibrobacterota; class Chitinivibrionia; order Chitinivibrionales; family Chitinispirillaceae; genus JAAYEB01. The sequence goes on from JAAYEB010000242.1 coordinate 35,588, forward strand.
TCTTTTTAAAAATTCATTTCTTTTGGGCATAATTATCCTTTTCCACAAAATGTAATCTATCCTTATGGGTATTTATCTGGTACTATTAAAAATGGTTATCCGCAGGAATGGTATGATGTATTGAAATAGAATTGCCCCTGAAGAATACAGCGAAACTACTGGGATGCGGGTATAGGTTCAATCTACTGAAACCAGAGAGGGGAGGGTAAATTGCATAAAAAGCTGCATTCAAAAGATTTATTTGCTCGAATTATGAAAACCTGTTATTTACATTAAATTCACCAATTCATCTCTTAAGGTTTCGAATATAGGAAACATATCCGTTTTGTTTTGGATTTGAACTATTGACAATTATCATACGATGATATAAAATTTAAAAGGAATTTATCTGCATGTTTTTGGATAATATTTACATTTTTTTAAAGAATTAAAAGAAGCGATCGGGATAATTCTTTTTGAAAACCCAAAAAAAGATACATATACTGCTGATCGATGATAAAAAAAATGTATATACAATGCGTTCCATATTGTCGAAAGCTTTAATACCTGAATTTACGTTCCATTATAGCTCATGCGCATCAGGAGTAAAACGTAAGATTGTATCTGAATCTGTAGACGTAATTTTTTTTGGGCTTGTTCCTCATGACATAAGGGTAAGGAAGATTATTCCAATACTTGAAAGCATTAACATACCTGTAATACAGCTTATCGATTCAGAATTCCCAAAAAGTAGAATCAAGTTTTCGTTCCGGTACAGACTCTTAAGGTCAAGCCTTGACAGCCTTTTAATTTCGCATGTAATTCAGATGTTATCAGAATCAAAAATCTGCTTGCAGAAGCATGCATCTGTTTTATCAAATGAAACCCGTTTTTTAAATGTACTGCTCAATACTGCTGACGGGATAGTGGTAACAGATTGTAACCGCAAGATTCTTTTTATTAATCCGGCTGCAAAAAACATGCTTGGTTTTCAGAATTCGGAATATTTTGCATATTCAACAGATCAAGGGGTTACAAAAGAGATAAAAATTGTAAATCGTAAAAACAGAAAAAATATTGAACTTTGCTGTTCACAAACTGTATGGGATAATAAAAATGCTTTACTGTTTACTCTGAAAGATATAACAGCCAGAAAGCAAATTGAAAAAGGGTTGCGTTTAAGTGAACAGCGTTATGCATATGCAATTAGAGGTACAAAAGATGGTTTATGGGATTGGGATCTGGTTAAGGAGCGTATTTATTATTGTGATCAATGGAAATCCATAATTGGTTATTCAAATGAAGAGATTGGAGAAAATGTTCAGGAATGGTTTTCGAGGATTCATGAACATGATATCAGGAAAGTTAAAAAAGCTTTACAGGATCATTTATGTGGCAGACTTGAGCAGTTTGAAAGTGAACATCGATTAAAACATAAAAATGGCAATTGGTTTTGGGTGCATGCCAGGGGAACTGCAGTGCGTAATAAATCAGGTAAGGCAATACGTATTGCTGGTTCACTGACAGATATAACAGAAAGAAAAGGGGCCGAAACACAACTTAAAAAGGCTCTGGAAGAACTTAGATTTGCTCTGGCATCAGAAAAAATTCTCATGGAAGAGCTGGATAAGAAAAACAAGGAACTTATTGAGTTGTCAATTACTGATGGATTGACAAGTTTGTACAATCACCGGTTCATACAGGAACGGTTCAATTTTGAGTTTAAAAGGGTACAAAGATATGGAGGCGCTCTTTCATGTCTCATTCTTGACATTGATCATTTCAAGCATGTTAATGATACTTTTGGGCACCAGTTCGGTGATTATGTAATCCGACAAATTGCATCAATCATTAAGACAAAGTCTCGTGAGGTTGATATTTGCGGTAGATACGGGGGGGAAGAGTTCATGGTCTTGTCCAATTTAACCGGAACAAACGCCCTTAAATATGCAGCGAAGCTACATTCTGCAATAGAATCATATAAGTTTACATGTAATGACAAAACAGTCAGAATTACTGTAAGTATTGGAATTGCAGAATACCAGAAGAATATAAAAACAAAACAGGAAATGATTGAGCGGGCAGATATCGCATTGTATCAGGCTAAAAAAGATGGAAGAAATCTGATACGGTTATGGAAGAGTATCGATCATCAGGATAATGAATCTATTGCAGTTAACGAGATTAGAGAACTGAAGCACAAGTTTCAGGACCTTTCAATCAAGATGCGAAATACATATATGGAATCGATCAATGCACTAATCAAAGCAGTTGATGCAAAAGATCCATTAGCTTGTGAACATTCGAGAAATGTTTCTGTATATTCGGTGGAAATTGCCAGATACCTGAAATTATCTGAACCGGATATCGAAATAATCAGAAGTGCTGCCTTGCTTCATGATATAGGCAAAATCAGTATCCGTGATCAGATTCTTTTAAAAAGAGAGCCTTTAACATCTAAAGAGATGGAAATTCTCAAACGTCATCCTGAAATAGGTGTAAGTATTCTGAAAGAGTTGAAATTTCTGGAAAAAGAAATTCCAATTATCCTCTACCACCATGAGCGTTATGATGGCAAAGGGTATCCACATGGGTTAAAAGGCAGAGAAATTCCTATAGGTGCACGTATCGTAGCTGCAGCAGATGCTTTTGATGCAATGACATGTGGGCGTATATACAAAAAACCATTATCAATGAAAAATGCCTGTAAAGAGATACTGGGGGGGAGTGCAACACAGTTTGCTCCAGATATTGTCGATGCATTGCTTCAACTGATAAAAATTGGAAAGATTCGAAAATGTTCAAGAGAAAGAATTCGGGGTATAAAATGAAAATCTTAATAAATGACAGAAACGATGTAACGGAGATAGTAATTGAGGGTAATGTTTTGCAGGAGAATGTTAGTTTCCTGCGCTGCAGACTTAATGATCTTATCGACAATGGCAGGTTCAGAATAATACTGAATTTAAGTAAAACAAATTACATAAGCAGTTTATGCCTGGCAGTAATCATTGATGTAAAACTTCGTCTTCAGAAGCTTGATGGTGATTTAAAAATCGCAGTTGCCAATCGACTTGTTCGTAACCTTATGGAAATAACCAACCTTGTAAAACAGATCGAACTTCATAACACGATAGAATCTGCAATAGATTCATTTTAATTGAGTAATGGAATTTAAGGCTAAAATTTCAGTAATGGTTCTATCAGTTTTTCGATAGAATCAATTTTTTCTTTGAGCTCGACATTAGTTTGTATTTCAGAATTAATTTTTTTATATGAATGAATAACAGTTGAATAATCTCTTCCGCCAAACTCAAGTCCTATTGTTCGTAAAGATTGCCTTGTCCATTTTTTGCATAAATACATTGCGACAGAACGAGGAAGAGCAATTTCACGTTTGCGTGTATGTGCTGTGATCTGATTCTGGGTTATACTAAATGCCTCTGCAACTTTTTTTTGTATATAGGAAACAGAAACTCTTTCATCTTTTCTGGAAATGACATCACCACATAGTTCGCGGGCTACATCAAGAGTAATATCTCTGCCAGTAAATGATGATGATGCAATGAGTTTAATCAGGATACCTTCAAGTTCCCGGACATTTGAGGTAATATGCCCAGCTATAAACTGAATTACTTCATCTGGCAATAATAATCCATCGATTTCAGCTTTTTTCCTTAAAATTGCCATTCTGGTTTCCAGATTAGGTGGCTGTATATCAGTAATCAGGCCTCCAAGAAACCGGTTTATTATATGTTCCATCATATCCGGTATTTTATCTGGAGGGCGATCTGATGAGAGGACAATCTGTTTGTTTTCAAGCAGTAATTTATTAAATATTCTGAAAAATTCTTTTTGAGTACCAGGTTTTTTACTGAAGAATTGAATGTCATCAATTAGAAGCAGATCGACGTTGTTAAATTTTTTATAAAAGGACGTTGAATCTTTTTTATTAACCACGAAGTTGATATACTGATTTGTAAACTCTTCGCTGGTTAAATAGACAACATTATCTGCAGTACCTTCAGATTGTGCGAAATCACCTATCGCCTGGAGGAGATGGGTTTTGCCAAGGCCTGTTCCCCCATAAATAATAAGAGGGTTGAAAGATGTTTTTCCTGGAGCTTCGGCAACAGCCAATGATGCAGCATGAGCCATACGGTTGCTGTCGCCTACGACAAATTTGTCGAAAGTGTAATTTGGATGAAATTGCTGGTTAGATTCAACAACAGCTTGTGGAATTTTACGGTTCTGGGCTTCAGTCAATTCTTCAGAAAGCGGTTGAATAATTTTCCAGTCTTTTTGTATCGGGACAAACGACAGTGTTGAAAACGAAATAGAGGTTTCAGCCATGACCTCTTTTATCAAAGATGAGAAATGTTCCTCAATAAAATCTGCAAAAAACTGGTTAGGGACATGGATTTTTGCATGACCTTCATCTGAAAGGTTCAACTCTGTTGCTCTGAACCAGGTTTCATAACTTGCGGGACCAACTTTGTCCTGAATTTTTTTGAGGCAGTTTTGCCATGGAGAAGTGTTTGAGAAATCATGAGATAGGTTTTTTGCTAACATGTTATCAACAATTCTTTAATTGACAGTTTGTAAAAAGATGAAAACAGTAATAAAAACGCAAGTATAGGAACTTGTAGTTGGTGCGAAGCGTGTAACCTGTTGTTTTTCAAAAAGTTAAATAAATCAACAAAAGATAGTATGGTTCAGAAAAACAGGATGTTAACGTATTGTTCACATACTTTCAACTACTTATCAACATTGAGTTATCAACATTGTGAATGGTTCCCTCATCTGCGTGAAAACAATATAATATTACTTTAAAAAATCTCAAAGTAAAAATTGGAAAAACTTTAAAAAAGATCTTACAAATGAGAAAAAATACTGGTTGATTTCAAAGATGGTATACATTAAGCCAACTGATAGTGAGTCCAAAAAATAAAACTAAAATAATCGCTTAAGTAGATGTAAAAAATTACCGAAATAAACAGTATAGAATTAAGGCAAAAAAAAATCAAGGAGGAAATATGGTAATCCCGATTCAGTCGAATAATATTGCATCAGCAGGTAATAAAAGTGTACTTTCGCGGGATAAAAAAACTGGACCTGTTGTTCCTCAGAAATTTGATAATTTTTCTCTGAAAAATGAATCAGTAAAATATTCGTCTCATTCTGTTAAATTACAATATACGACCAAAGATGGTGATACTGTTTCTTTCAGTTATGAATCTCAAGAATTATTACATACCAGTTTGAAAATAGACAAAGAATCAGGAAAAGAAGATTATAAAAACTTTGCAAAACTGGTTAAAGATGAAATAAATAAAATGAAAAAAGTGCATATTAATCAATTTTTAAAACAAATGGGATTCTCCGTTAGTGAAACTGATGATGTTGAAAATGAAACTGGTAAATTGCAAATTGATGAATACTGGAATGCAGAAAATACATCACAACGGATAGTTGATTTCGCTGTATCATTTTATAGTCTGTTTGAAGGCAGTAGTGATGAATATCTGCAAAAAATCAAAGATGCCGTTACTGATGGTTTTAATCAGGCAAAAGAGATTCTTGGTTCTCTGCCTGAACCTGTTGCTGATCTGATGAATTCTACTTTTGATATGGTAATGAATAAATTGGATTCATGGTTTGACGGAATAGAAAACCATGATCCTGCTCAGAATATTACAACCGAACAGGAAGTTTGAGTTCTTCAGATTGTATAATTTCAATAAATTCTCTGAGTTTTCTTAGATTTATCTGAATTTTCTCAAAATATTCTTTCCACGAGTCTTTATCCGATCTGTTTATTGAAAAAACAACAGAGTCAGCTTTGGTGATCAATGTATCCAGTTGAAAAACAATCAGGTCTGCTTTACAGAGAAGAGTTTCGCAACTCTTGATCAAATCCGGTATTGATGAAGATATTGCTTCAGTATGTGCTGAAGTTTTTTTAAGGAAAACATTTAGGGTATCAATACCTTTTTCCAGTTTTGAATCAAACAAATTTGAAAATGTATTGACCTTTTTGAATAATGAATCAAATTTGGAGACAATTGTATCAAACTGGTGTATAAATGAGACGTTTGCTGAGGAGCCAAATCTTAATCTGTTACTTAATTGAACAATGGAAATTACAATTGAGTCCAGCTTATTCATATAGGCGATTGCGTCTGAAACTCCTGATATAAAAAATCCTTTTAAAATCTCTTTGTCTCCAACAGGTCGGGATTGAGGATTTCCGGGATCGATATCAATAAATCGTTCTCCAAGAATACCCTTCATTGTCGAAGTGATTTTATAGTCTTTATATAGTGTTACAGGATGGTCCGTTGCTATTTGTACAAAGGTTTTGCTGTTTTTGGTATCAATTTTTCGGATACTGCCAACAATAACCCCATTTATCCTTACCGGATCCTGCTTGTTCAGAAAATTGAGAGTCTGGATCTGTTCAAACTGAATGGTTCGGAGTTGTACTGATGAGTTTGTTTTCCAGATCAGGTATGATGCAGGAATAAAAAGAAACATAATTAGGGTTATTAATACACCATACCCGAGTGTCTTGTCGCTCATATGTTAAAGATAGCCTATTTACGTTATAGCTATCAAGCAGAATAGTAAAGTTTTGTAATTGAAATGGGGTTATCATTTTTTTTTTAACAGACTGAAATTACAAGCAGCAGTATTCTTTTCACAAGCTTTCTTTTGATACTGGTGTATCATGATTGTGCTTTAATGACTGGAATTCAATAATTGACCTTGAACGGTAACCGGTTTCGAGAGAAGTTACATTAGTCTCAGTACACTTCAAACAAATAATTGCCTTGTTTTCGGGGTTCTATTGTTGGGGAATTGTCTGATTCTGCAAAACCGGAGTGTATTTTTTAAACATGAATTTGAAAACTTTTATAAGTATATCACTGACTGTAGTTTTTTTTAAAAATTCTGATGCCGAGCCTGTTGTTATAAATGGTAGCATGATCCGATCACTGGTAGGAACTGAACTGAACAGAATTCGTATACATGACTGGTCTGGTAATCCGATTCCATTCCAGATTGATGAGATTACAGACAGCGGAGAGTATGTGTGTCCTGATGGAGAGGCTTCCAATGAATATAGCAGTAATGGGGTTTTGGATACTCAGGATGAAATTGTGTTTTTATGGGGTGACTGCAGTAAAAAAATTATCGAAAACCCGGTTGACAGTAGTGCGAAGAGAGTAACGGTTCAGATAAAAAACCGAAATGAAACACGATATGTATTGATTAGTGATGATAAATCGATCGGGTTATCAAAAAAACAGTATATCCGGTATGACCATGAAAAGCAGATGCTGTCTACTCCATACTTCTATGCACAATTTGGGAAAGATCGATTCCATTTTATTACAGCAGGAGTTAAAAACTTCGGGAATGATGATTATGTTACTTTGACCAATGAACTGAGGATAAAAATTCTCCTGAAAGCACTTTGGGGACTTCTTCCAATTCGATATTCGGAAAATAATCTGGTTTGTGTTGTTAAAAGGTATAAAGTAGGTCCAATAAGGGTGATCAGAAGAGGTGACTTTCATCTTAATTTAGGGTTAGGATTAAAAGGGAGTCGGGCGGCTGTAAACCAGATCTGCTATCCATCAATGGTAAAGGTTCCTGTTTATGTACATGTACCTGTAAGGTTCCGGTCTTTTTTTGGTGAAGCATATATTGAAATAACTCCTGTTATTAATTCTGCAGCAGACGGGTATGAATTTTTTGTCCCCAAAGCAGATTTTCGTGTCAGGACTAAAGGCACAGAAATTGATACACTTTTGATGATCAATCCAAATAATGAGTATATGTCTGTTAATGATGGAACCAGAGGGTATGGTTGGGTACTTAAGGCTGATATACCGGATACACTTTTGCGAAGAAGTTCATTTGTTTTCAGGCGCCCATCTGTAAGAAATGGCGTTTCGGATTGTGGGTTCAGAATGATTCTTCGTGATCTTCCAAAGGGATATTACGAGATTACAAATTGGGTTTTATTTCCAGGTTGTGTTCAGATAAGAGAACTCAGTGACTATTTTGAATCTGGAATTGCTGCATCTGAAATATTAACTGATTATGGTAATTTCAGGAATCGTATTGCAGATTGATTTAAAGAAAAGCGGGCCATTCATTAATTTTTGTTGATCAGAAATCTGCCTGAAAAGTATCATCTAAATAGAATTACCTTAAACGCTAAAATCAAATGAGCAGATCATTATGATGAATCCGGCAAAAAAAGAAAACAGGACAGTTTGTATCACAAGTGGCAATTCTGAGCCTGTGATATCAGAAATGGCGTCTCTGAAAAAACTTTGTGATATGCTGGTATCATGTAAGTATCCGTATGAAGACCTGGCTGAATTGATCGAAGACAAGGCTTATGAAGAGTGTGAAAGGGGAAGACTTGAAACTGCTCTTAAAGAATTATACCGGGTCGCTTCATTTTTTGAACATCTTGAGAATAAAAATGAGGAAAACAGCCGGGATTTGGCAGATGTCTATTTACTTATTGGACAGATCTACCAATTTGCTGAACATTTTGATGAAAGTATCCAATGGTTTTCAAGAGCGGTTGTTGTTGATGATCAATATCCGGAACCATATCATTGTCTGGCAATTTCATTTTATAAACAAAAAAATTACAACGATGCCATTAAAAGTCTGGAAATGGAACTGATGCTTGCACCGGGTAATTATTATTCATATTTATTACTTGTTGATCTCTATGAGCTTGAAAACCGGCAACAGGATATCGAAATAATACTCAAAGAACTACTGGAGCGTGATATAGAAAACATTCAGGGGCTTCACAGACTTATACAATATTATGAAAATTCAGAGCCTGAAATAAATTCTACACTGCTTATCAAAAGACTGCTTAAAATCGATAAAAAATTCAGTGAGACTGAAATACTGATCAGGTCCTTCTATTTATACCGTCTGGGTAAAATCAAGGAAACATTGATATTTCTTGATTCGTGGCTTCGTATGGAACCTCATCTTACTGTCATTCATCTGATTAGAGCTTATCTGTTTGATAATCTCTCAAACCATTCTGACAAATTTCGGGAGCTTACGTTATTCAGAAAAAAAAACCGCGACAGTAATTGTATACTGAAATCAAAGATTGAGGAGTTTGCTTCTGTTTATGGAAAATCTGCATTAAAACAGATTAACAGTTGGCTTCACTTGTAAATGCAAACTACTCTGATTCAGCAATAAGGTTTTCACACATTCATGGAAATATGGCTGGAATTATTTATTTTGCACAAAAGTGTTTCTTAAACCCTTATTCAATTGGAATAATATTGGTTTATTGTATCAGAATATTTGCTGTCACAATATGTATTCTGTTTTTCCAGGGATGCTATCTGCTTAAACAGGGTTTTTATATCATCCGTTATAATTCCAAAGCTCAATCTATTGATAAAATGTTGGGTAATTCTCACATTTCGCAGAATACGAAGGATTTTTTATTATTAGTTAAAGAAATAAGATCTTATGCATTTGACAGCCTGGGATTGATTGAAAACGATAACTATACCCGGTATGTAGAAATTGATAAAGATTATCTTGTAGATGTTGTTTCTGCATCAGATGAACTTGCTTTTAATCAGCATACATGGTGTTATCCGTTTTTTGGCTGTTTTCCATACAAGGGATATTTTGAACGTAAGGATGCGGAAAAACAGGCATCAAAGCTTTCACGCAAAGGACTTGATACATATATCGGCAGAGTTGATGCATTCAGCACATTGGGTTTTTTTAAAGATCCGATCTACAGCTTCATGGAAGAGTATTCAGTATTTGGCATTGCTTCACTGATTTTTCACGAGCAGACTCATGCTACAGTTTTTTTGAAAAACAGGATTCAGTTTAATGAAGAACTTGCGACTTTTATTGGTACAGAAGGAGCTTTGAGATTTATCAGGATGAAATATGGAGATGGCAGTGATGCTTATCGTAATGCCATACTGGCGATTGAAGACAGTGATACCTACATGATGCTTATGAGGAGACTTTATAAAAGATTGGCCAAACTTTATAAAAGTAATGTTCCAGATGACAAAAAAAGAGAAGAAAAACAAAAAATCATTCAAAATTGTAAAAATGAAATAATGGAAAAGTATAATCAGTTTTTTAAAACAGATCTCTATTCAGCAATAGGAAAAGCTCAGATTAACAATGCAGTACTCGCAATTCGTATGACATATACACTGGATTTAGATATTTATTATGAACTTTATGAACTCTATGACAGGGATCTTAAAAAAATGATGGATTTTTTTAAAACTCTGGAAAAATGCAGGAATGATCCAAAGGAAATTATCAGGGCCAAATTAAAGGAATAACTCAGGTTATGCCTGAAATAAATCGGTTAACAGCTTCAGACCTCATTGCCGGTATAATCATAAAGAAACCAGTTCGTGAATCGGAAAAAATGAAAAATATTCAACTTTTAATTTTAAAAAAAGGTGTCTCTTACCGGGACTAAAAATTAGAAAAGTATACAGGAAAAAAATGAAAATTCAAGCAGTTGTTTTTGATTTTGATGGAGTGATACTGGATACAGAAAAAGCCCGTTATGATGCCTGGCAGTCGGTATTTCAATCTTATGGTCAAACACTTCCAATTGATATCTGGGTAGAGAGCATTGGAAGAACAAAATACGCAACAGATCCACTGGAATTACTTGAAAAACTCACAGGTAAATCTCTTGATAAAGAATATATTAGAAATCTTCAGCGTCTCAAATCGCATGAATTTGCAGACAGGCTCTCATTGCTTCCGGGAGTTCAAAAATGTATTCTTGAGGCCGTATCATTAAAATTAAAAATTGGAATTGCATCCAGTTCATCACGTACCTGGGTGCAAAGACATTTGGAAAAACGCGGTTTATTGGAATTTTTTAATGTGCTTGTTTGCAGGGAGGATACTGATTATCACAAGCCATCACCTGTTCACTATCTTACCGCTTTAAAAAAGTTAAATTGCAATCCGGCCAGTTCTGTTGCCATAGAAGATTCACCACTTGGTATTGAGTCTGCAGTAGGGTCGGGAATGTATTGTATTGCAGTTGCATGTAGTTTCACGCAGAGTATGGATCTGAGCAAAGCACACAAAATTGAAAAGTCTCTTGAGGATGTATCTTTTTCAAGACTGATCAGATCAGTTTAAAGCAGCACAAACTTATTCAAGTGAACGTATCATATTAAGGTATGCACTAAAAAGGGTATTTCAAAAATAAATTTTGTCCAAAATTCCAAAATTTAATCTAAAGCTGTTTTTTAAGTGAAACCAAACATCAAAAAACGTTATGATTTGAAACAGGAAGACCTTTTTTAGATACTGTTTAAAAATCGTTTAAGGTGTTTCCAGCGCGAATTAATGGTGCCAAGAATACATCTGGCTATAAAGTTTAAAATCTATTTTGGGCAGAAATGAGTTTTTTATCAACTTATATTGCATAGTGCAGGGAGAAACGGATGCTCAAAAAAATCAGTTTTGTTCTTCTTTATTCATCAATTTATGTTTCTGCATCACTTTTACCATTTCCTTCATTATTACCCAAAGTCAGTACCTCTTATGATTCAATTCTTCTTAAAACCTGGGAAGGTATAAAAAAAAGAAATATTGATCCATTTGAGCTAAAAATGGTGCATCGGCCATATTCTGAAGTTCCGGGCGATGCAGTATCTGAAGGTGTCGGATATGGTATGATACTGGCACTTTATTGTAATGATCAGGAATATTTCAATATGATCTGGGATGCTGGTGAACAGAGTCTTTGGGGAGAAGGCAATTCTTATAACTGGAGGATTCATCCGGATGGATGGGTTGAACCGGGTGCAGCGACGGATGCAGAAGAGGATATAGCAGTAATGTTGATTTTCGCGGATCTCCTTGTTCAAAAAGGGATATGGCAATCTCACGCCAGTCCCCTTGGGGTTACTTATGCTCAGCGGGCAAATATATTAATAAATAATATCTGGGATGTCATGGTTGAGGAAGGAAAATATTTGAAACCAGGAGACAGTTGGGGTGGAAAAGATTTGATGAATCCGGGATATTTCGCTCCGGCTTTTTACAGAATTTTTGATGAGTTCGAAGAGCAGGATCATAACTGGGAAGGTTTAATAGATGAGTGTTACAGAATCATTGAAAAATCTCCTGGTTATGAATTCGGGCTTGTTCCTGATTTTATGAATTCGGAAGGAGAACCTCAGGCTGCCGGCTATAACACATATGCGGAGAGCAGACATCTTTACAAAGATGCTATCAGAATTTACTGGCGACTTGGAGCCGATTACTTGTGGTATGATGAACCCCGGGCAAAAGTATTTCTTGATAATGCACTCGCTTTTATTAAATCTCCCGAAAATTCCAATTTTTATCAAATGGAAGGAACTGTAGTTCCAGAAACCGATTCGTTTACACTTGGTAATGGTATTGATCGGCCAAGAGCAGAACATAGTCATCTGACAATCGGGATGTGGGCATGTGCAGCAATTGCTGCAGGGGATTCAGTATTGGCTGAAGCTTTCAGCGACAAACTGCTTTCGTTTTACGAACCAGGGGCCGATTACTGGGGCAAATCTACCGATGTGAATGGTGAAGATACTCTTCATAATGAAATGTATTTTGATCAGTTTCTTGCATGGTTTGGAGCATCGATGTTATCCGGTACATTCGCAAATATATGGGAAATTATGAAAGACCCTGATCCAACTCTTCAACTGGACTGGAAAACATCTCCATCACTGAGTACTGATGATATTAATGCCAGTATAGAGCCTCTTTTAATTAGTGCAGAATTTAACAAATCTGCAAGGTGGAGTGTAGAAATCACACATGAAAGTTTATCTGATCAGAGAGTGTTTACCGGTTCGGGAGAAACGATATCTTTAAGCTGGAACGGATTGTCTGCTGATGGTAAACCGATGCCACAAGGGTTTTACTGGGTGTCTATCAGTGCAAGGGGGTTGGAAAATACGTTTAGCAGCAGAATCTGGCTTGGCAAGGCGTTTGATTTGATGGAAGATAATCGGTTACTCGTAGATGATTTCAGGGATGGAGACTTGTATCCTTTTATTGGAGACAGATGGACAAGTTATCTGGATAACCATGATAGGGCCGGAACCGGTACAAGTGCATCATGTAAAGTGGAAACTGTTGATGGCGAAAAGAAAATCGTCTGGAGTTATCATCTTGAAGGTCAGAATGTCCTTGGTTTTGAGCCTTATGCTGCTCTTGAATGGAACTGCACAACTGATGATGGAAATCTTGATCTTTCCGGTCTTGACACCTTTTTTATACAGGCTAAATCACATTCACCTGTTGATGTTTCTGTTCAATTAATAACTTCTGATATTGGCGATTATACCTATTTTGAAGATTCTGTTTCTTTTACGACTAATGAACAGCAATACCGGTTTGTAATTTCTGATTTCAAACAGAGACTGGATGGACAGGGGATGACACTTGATCTCAGTAAACTGACTGCTATTCGCTTACAGGTTCAGTACCCTGATGGTAATGAGAATTCAATAATTATTAATAAAGTCTATTTTGCAGGTAGTTTAAATCACATTTATTCTCCTCCTCCGGAATATATAGAATCCAGAATAAAGATTACAGATAGTTCAAAAAAAGTATCAGGCAGTTTAAAATACACAGTTTCTGATGCAGGTATTCAGTTCAATACTTCGTTTGTACATGAAGGTGCGGAGCTTGTACTCTTTGACATAACAGGAAGAGTGATTGCCCGTACTCAATTAAGTAGAACTGGTGCATATATTCCATTCCGGAGCAAAAATATCGTAAACCGAATCTGTTTTGCACAGGTTAAAGGCAACGGAATAAGATATATAAAACCGGTAAAGATACTTAGACAGTAATCTTGTTACGTTAAGCACTTAGCAAGATACGCGATATTATCGGTTTTTAAAAATTTTCAGGGTTTTCAGGCCTTTTTTAGACGAAAACCTGATAATATAAATACCATTTGTAACATGGGCTGTTTTTGAACCTGGAGATTGAAAGTCAAATTTTTTCAAAAGATTACCGTTTAATGAAAAAACTTGAATATTTTCAGAATATTGAAATTATAACAATATGCATAAAAGTTGCAAATTGTCTACATGCGCTTGTTATAGAATTGAACAAAAGATCACGATAGTATTGTTAAATAAAGATAAAAATAAGTGTATCGCAGACAGTTTATGTTTATTTATTTCCGTTTTATAAAACCGATTTTTTAAACTGACAAACAAAAGAATAGAGATAATCAACAGCAGTTTTGGTATGGCCAGGGAAAACCGATCTGGCATGTTCAAGTATACGAAAATCTTCAATTTCAAAATTCCCAAGTAAAAGGGAACAGATAAGGTAAACAGAAGTTCCTGAGAGAGCAGAGAAAATGAGTCCCGGGATTCCACCATTATGCAGAATCACCAGTTTCATGACAATTGCCATCATGACAGTTGAAAAAAGAATTTTAAAAACAGATACAACAGGGTAATCCAGTTTCATGGTTTTACATGTATATATCAGTCCGCCTACAGACCCTAATACTGTAATTATTCCATAACATATGGCTGCGCCAACTGCACCGAAGGCACGAATCATAAAAAAATCGAGGCAGATATTGATAATAGCGAGAACTGCTCCGTATTTGTAAATGAATGCCTGTTTGTCGAAACCATAAAGAACTGCAGAAGCCGGGTTGGAGAGGCTTGAGAATATTGATGCAGCAAAGATAATCTGGAGGACGCGTTGTGCGCCCAGGTATTCGACACCATAAAGAAACCGGATTATCTGAAAGGAGAGGATTATTCCGGCAGTTCCCACAGGAAATGAAAAAAAAGCAAGGTATCGGGTGGAAAGATAAAAAAGACGTTTCATCTTATCTTTACGTCCAGATCCATTATATGAAGACATAACAGGGAAAAGGACTTTCCAGAACGTTGTCGGAAGAATAGACGTAAATCTTTGTGCTATATTGTATCCAAGATTGTAGTAACCTATTTGTACAGCATTACTGTAACGGCCAAGAAAAAAGTTTTCGCTTTTGTCCCAAACTATTTTATCACAGATTAAAATTGCAATTATACTTTTATTGTAGGCATGTATTTTCCCCTTAATCTCATAGGTCAAATTAAAACTGCTTTTTTTCAGCAAACCTTCCTTGATTAAAACAAAAAAATAGAAAAACATGTTAATAAATGAAAATATGAGCATTACAATAAGTAATCCCGAAATGCCTTTGCCAAGCAGCAGGGCGGCAGCTTTGGCCGCAAATGAAAGGGGGGTAAGAATTATGTTTGAATATGTGAAGTATTCAAACTTCTGTATACCTTCAATTGCTGAAGACAGAATTGCTGTAGTTATGCCTGGAAGTAAACCCAGGGCTGCAAGGAAAAAATAGAAGGACTCATTTGGCGAAAAGAAAAAAGTGGAAATTTCTGTTTTAAAAAATATCAGAACAAACGTTGACAGGAATGTAATTGTTAATTCTATTTTAATGATGTAAAAAAGTATAGGTCTGGCAGGGTTCTGTTTACCTTTTCCGCTATACTCTGCAATGAATTTTGTGATAGCATGAGTAAAACCCATTCCGATAATCCAGGTTGCTGTTCCTGATACCCATAAAACCATGTTGAAAATTCCATAGTTAGCAGGGCCAAGCTGTCTTGCAATCCAGATGGAAACGAACCATGAAGTTGCCATCATGAAAAATGTATTGAACAGCAGAAATACAGAGTTCCTGATCAGTCTGGAACCTTGTCCCGATGACATGTTCTTTTCTCCTCAAGAATTCTTAAATAAAAAGATTCCATTTCTTTGCAAACTTTTTTTGAATCAAATTCCGACTGTACTTTTTTGCGCCCGTTCTGGCCAAGTAAATTTCCCAGTTCGCTGTTAAGGATTAATTGCTTCATTGCATTTTCCCAGTTGTCTATACTGTCTGTTTTCACAACCAGACCATTTTTATTGTGGTCAACTATTTCGGGAAAGCCGCCGCAATCGCTGACCACAACTGCAAGTCCTGAAGCCATTGCTTCCAGACATGAGTATGGGAAATTTTCCCACAGTGACGGGAAAAAGGCCACAGATGATACTGAGAGGTATTTTGTCAATTGTTCATGGCTGCATCCTTCAATCCAATCAATCCGATTGCTGCAGCTACTTTCAAGGATGAGTTTTCTTATGTAATCTCCATACCTGGTTTGGTCCGGAAGAATTCCATATTCATGTCCAACTATTCTTAAAGGTGGAGGATCATATTTACTGCAGATTCGGCTGTATGCCATAATAAGGATATGTACTCCCTTTCGTCTCTCGACTCTTCCGGTATATATCCAGTTACAATTGCTGGTTAGAGGAAACTTTTTAACAGGTACAGGATTCGGGATTACTGAAATGTTTTTAATATTCCACTTTGATTTTATAAGTTTACTTAGTGCATTGGACGGGCATGTGATACCATGTGCACGCAAAACAGACAGTTTTTCGATTAACGGAAGCAGAATCCGGTCTCCTGCAGGTTCTTTCAACATATCATATTTACGCACGATTTCCCAGGGAGTGTGTAAACGTGCAACAAGTAAGCATGTTTTCGGATAACTGATTTTTAAACCTTCACCACCACATTCCGGATATTCTATAATGTCAAATTTACAACCATCCTTAAAAAGTTTGTTAACTTTTTTTTGTACTGCATTGATCCAGGTTAAACGCACAAGAAGGTGAGGAATAAGTTTGTAACAAATCTGGCGTAGTGGAAAAAAAAGTTTGTTTTCAGGGAGAGGGTATTTTTCGTGAAGAATCCTGTGGACAGTAACACCCCTGGAACTCACTGTTTCTTCATTCCCGCCTGGTTTTGCAGCAATTACGTGTACATTATGGCCAGAAAGAGCAAGTTCTGAAGCTATATGGAAAGTGTATGTGCCAATACCGCCGTTTGCTGTTTCTGGCGGATATTCACTTGATATAAATAAAATATTCATAGTTTTTCAGATATGACAGACTGATAGAATTTTATACATTGGCGTGTGATCTGTTGTGGGGAGAAATTGACTTTTACAGTATCATAAGCTGACTGGCTGATTTTCTCATAAAGATGCCGGTCTGAAATAAGATTCTTTATACATTCCAGAAGTTCCCTAGGGTTTGAGTGGTTAAAAACCATTCCGTTTTTTTTGTGTTCAATAAGTTCTTTTACTCCGTTACAGGAATTTGCAATAACAGGAAGTCTGGCTGCCATTGCTTCATAAAGTGTGTAAGGTCCATTTTCAAAAACAGAGGGGAAGAGAAGAATCGTAGAATTACAATAAAGACGACACAGCTCTGCATTGTCAAGAGAACCGGTAAAGCAGACTCTTGTGCGATACTTTTTATTGAGAGCCTCTTCAATAGCTTCACGATACCTTTTACTGTTTCCCGAACTGTTTTCACCTGATATTGTAAAATGGATTCTGTTATCGATTCCAAGAATCCTGTTTATATTCTGAAGCAGAATTTCTGCACCTTTTCTATGTTCAAGTCTTCCCGAAAACAGGATATTGATTCTGGAATCATCCCGGTGATTTTTGGGAACAGAATCAAATCTGTCGGTAAAAACTGGATTTCTTATAAAGTTTATCAAAGATTGATTGATTTTGTAACGGCTGCTGATTTCTTCAATAAGGGATTCCCCGGGACATCTGAATGCATCAGCTTTTTTCCATGCATTGAATTCAAACTTGTACGTATCCCTCATTTTTTTTGAAACACGTACATTGTTATAATGATCGACAATTGATGTCGGGGTATGGAAATTCACAATAACTGCAAATTCAGAAATGGAGCCGCATTCATGGGACAATCCTCCGTAATCCGGAAATTCTGCGATATCAAGACCGCCTGTTTTATGTATCAACAAGAGTTTATCCCTGATAAATCTGGATTGACCAAGTTCCCAGTCGAGATCAGGTGAGTTAGTTGCAAATTTTGAGATAACCTTTTGAAACCGTTTTTTTACCGGTTTATAACTGAAAACGTGAATCGAGATGTTTTCGCCTTCAATTTCTGAAGAAACGCCGTCTCTGAGAAAAATATGAACCTGGTGTCCGTTTTCAGCCAGTGCCCGGGCCATTTGGTATGTATATGTTGCAATACCACCATGACCTTTTCCTGATTGATACGGATATTCTGAATTTATTAACGCTATTTTCATAGAATCATTGCCGGATCTTTATAACTACCTGATTATTATATGATAAATGGAGGGTAATGACCAGTGGGTTAATTAACTTAAATGCAGGAGTCGAATTGAGACTTTTTAAGTGTTATCAAGAAAACCAGTTGTGGAAAAACTATAAATGCAGAAATGCTTGAACAAAACTCATATACAGGGTATAAACTGTCAGTTTAATTCCGCAAAATCAGAGTAATTTTTAAAACTTACGAGATGATAATCAATAAAAAACAAAAAATGATTGATATAATTTAAATGGCAATATTATATTGTATAATATTATAATATAAAATCAATTTATTTATCCGTTTACAAGTTCAGATTGTTTTGAAGTTATTGTATTCAGTTTCACTTATATTATCGATTATAACAGGATTCGTATTTGGCGGTCTGGTTTTCAAAAAGTCCAGAACAGATACATATCTGTTTAGTCGGGTACTTGCATCTCACAAATCAGACAATTGTTTTTCAGAAGGAGTATCAGGTACACCGGTTACATTAATTGAATATTCAGATATTGAATGCCCGTATTCATCCAAAAATCAGCATGTTATTAAAAGGCTTCTGGAAAAATACAAAAACAGGATCAAATATCATTATAGAAATTTCCCGCTCTCATTTCATAAGAATGCTGTTGTACTGGCAAAAGCTGTAAATGCAGCTAATGTCCAGGGCAAAGGTAAGGAGATGAGAGATATTCTGTTTGCAATGAATTCATATGGAGATGTGAAAGAGTCCGTGCATGGCGTTGCACAGGGTATTGATATTGATTATGAAAAATTCTGTGAATATATGTCTTCTCCTGAAGCGGATGAAGATCTGAGAACTGAAATAACGGATGGCAAAATGAATGGCGTCCGTTCTACACCAACCGTTTTTATAAATGGATATCTGATAAAAGGTGTAGTTGGATTTGATGTGTATTCTATTGTTATAGAAAAATTACTAAGTCGCGCCCGTAGTTGAGGCGCATTTTGTTCACCTTTTCTCTTTGGAGGAAGTATTATGATTAAACGTCTAATTGCAGTTACTGCTGTTCTCTCTGTCATGAGTCTGTATGGATGCTCAAAAGACTGTAAAGTATGTGTCGAATATGAAGGCATTAAAGATTGTCAGACAGTAGAGGATGTAAAGAAATCAGATTGTGAAGATTGTAGTAGCATTGGTGAATTTGATGCTGCTTTTTTAGAACTTATGGGTGGAGCAAAAATGACCTGTGAAGTACAATAATTTTTGTCAAATTCATATTTTATGAAGTTGAGTGCTCATATTTCTCAAAAGGATTTATGAGCATTGTTGTTTACGATTAACTAATCTAAAGAACGTTGAAAAATTGAACAAAGTAATATTATTTAAAATCATACTAATAATGGTGTCCATTGTATCTTCGGAAGAAAGAAAAGATTCAAAATCGGTTTGGGTCGGGTTTAATGATGCGTGGGTTATTGAAGAAGTAAATCAATTGAACTATCTCGATATCAAACGGGAGCGTCCGGCTTTAATGACTCTTTTCTGCCGTTCAAAGCTGGATCGAAACGGTCAGATAGCTTTTAAAGCACGCATTACAGATATTATTGATTCCATGTATTTTGGAATTTCATGCAGATCTGGAGATTATTACTTTGATTTTCTTTTGTCCGGTGCAAAAGAGATTTCAGCCATAAATACTGTTCATCGTACTCTGGTTATTGGAGAAGTGTTATCCAGTAATTCACAACCTTTACAGAAACCGGTTTCAATTGATACACAATGGCATGATATACGATACTCTTTTTCTGATACTCATGTTGCAATATATTTTGATTCATCAGAAATAAAAAAAATCAAGCTGCCTTTTAAACCTCAGGAAAAAATCAACTGGGGTTTTGGTGCCCTTTATTGCAATGTCGGTATAAAAGATCTTATGATCAGTGATTCCGGAGCAGAAACTGTCCCGGTTACAATTCACCCCGATAGTATCCTGACTATTCCTGTTTTCAAAGGCATGTCCATCAGAAGCGGAAGTGACAGGATAACAGGATATTGATTAAATTATGAAAAAAAAGATTGTTTCTGTTCTTGTTATATGTAGTATACCTTTAGCCGGTATAATTACAGCACTGCTTACACATTATTTTTGGGTTCGGGAGCAGACTGTTGTTTATTTTGACGATGAAGTAAAGTTTGATCTTTCGCAATTGCCTTATAAAGGTACCGACAAAGCAATCGTAGAGATAGTCTCGGTTTTTGATCCAATGTGCCATTATTGCGATTCACTCAATCTTGTGCTGGATTCAGTTGCATCAGTTTATGGTAGTCATATAAAACTTTACGAAAAACCGGTAGCATTGCTTAACAAACAATCAGGCTTGCTTACACGCACATTACTGGTGGCTTCAAGACATGATGTATATCACGATATGATTAAAGAAGTTTTCAGGATTGCATCATATGCAAAAGAGATTAAACCGAAAAAACTTCAGGACAGTATTATGGTTAGTGTTAATAAACTTGGCCTGGATAAAAATGAGTTTAAAGAAATGATGAATTCAAAAGAGATAAAACAGAAAATAAAAAAGCAGAAAAGCGAGGCCCAAAAGTATGGAATACGCAGCATACCGCTTGTTTTTATAAATGGGTATATCATGTGGGGATTTTTACCATTTGAAAAATATTCAGATGTTATAGAAAAATTTATAACCGAAAAAGGTGTCGTTTTAAAAAAAATATCTGAATCAGGTGAAAATATTGAAACTGACGGATAAAATATGATTAAAACATTTTTATTCTGTTGATAATTATCAATTATTAAAACCATAAAAGCTTCTAAAATCCCGGTCGGCATATAATTCGCTCAATTACCTGGCATTCAAGGAATGTTAAGAGAATAGTTTACCTCTAAACAGGAGAACTGATTATGCAAGGTGGTTTGAAGCATCAGGGGCTTAATCTGGATTTTAACCCGTTTATCAGTGATGAACAGTTGTCGGGAGGGCCTCCCGAGCAGCAACAACAATGGCCGGGGCGGGAAAAATATATGCGACCAAAAGTTGATCACGGGGAAAACAGTTATAAGGGTGGAGAAAAACTTCGGGGGAAAAAGGCACTCGTAACTGGCGGCGACAGTGGAATCGGCAGAGCTGTGGCAATAGCTTTTGCTCGCGAAGGTGCTGATGTTGCCATATCGTATCTTGAAGAACACGATGATGCCAAAGAAACATTGCACTGGATTGAAAAAGAGGATGTCAGGGGTTTTTCATTCAGTGGAGACCTGTCAGATCCAGACTATTGCAGTAATCTGATCGATTCTGCTGCAGACCGTCTTGGGGGTTTGAATATTCTGGTGAATGATGCAGGTGTGCATTTCGAAACAACGGAATTCACTGATATTACACCGGATCAACTGCAACAAACATTTAAAACAAACGTATTCGCGTTTATCTGGACTACACAGAATTCACTCAAGTATCTCCAGGCTGGTGATTCCATCATAAATGTCGGATCTGTAACAGCTCTCAGGGGATCAAAAAC
>JAAYEB010000243.1 GCA_012728995.1 Fibrobacter sp.
TGTTATCTACGAGGTAAATTTCTACGGCTCTTAATTTTCCAAACGATTCCGGTAGTGTTTCAAGCTCATTTTCATCCAACGAGACTGTACCGATCCTCAGATCTCCAAAACTCTCTGGCAACTCTTTGAGACGGTTACGCTGAAGTGTAAGTTTTTTAAGTTTTTGAAGTTTTCCGATAGATTGGGGGAGATATTCCAGTTGGTTTGCCCTGAGTTCAAGTGTTTCAAGGTTCCGAAGATTACCAAGTGATTCCGGAAGACGTTTGAGTCTGTTGCCTACAAGTTCGATCATTACAAGTGCTGTGCAGTTTCCGATCTCTTCTGAAATATGCTCTATTTTATTAAAATTCAAGTTTAAAAACCTGATATTGGGTAACCTGCCTATTGCATCCGGAATAATGCGCAAACTGTCATTTTCAAGTCCTATAGAAAAAACATTTTTTTTATCAATAGTAGCAGAAATAGGTCTTGCAAGTTCTGGATTTTTACCGTTTGCAATTAAAATCTCCTCAACTGCTTTGAGCTGCTGTTTAAATTCACTTTGGCATCCTGCAAGGAAACAAACTGAAAGCAGAAATATTGATATGGTTTTCATTATATTTTCCTTTTTCAAATATTGAATCATTATCTGAATTCGTATTCAAAATAATATATGCAATGATTTGCCTGTGTAATACATCCGTTTTTTAAATATCATTATGAAGTGTCATTCTCTCAGGAAATGTAGCATAAAAAGAAAAATCATTACAAAATAAAGTATTTACCCGGAAATATGTAAGATAAACTCGATAATAAAATTTCAGGAAACAAAGGATACCATAATAGTTCTCTTAAATAGTGACTATTCACAGTTTATAACACGCTCCCAATATCAATTTATTGTTCTATTCCTGTTTCGAGTTTCGGATTTCTTATTTCGAATTTTCAATTGTTACTGCGGGGGTTGTGTGCGCTCGGCGAACATGAAAATTTTTTTATAATGATTGTTCATAGTTTCCATGATGTAGAATGCCGCCCTCGCTGCTCATTGTAAATTAATCGTTTCCATTTTGGTTAAAAATATACCGATGAAAACAGTTTCAGAACCTTTGAAACAAGATACTCGGTTTCAAACTCCACTGCTTTACTTGATTTAGCAGCAATCAGGTATCGCGCAAGGACACTTTTTTTGACTAAATCAGAAACTGGCATTGTACTGTCAATACCCGGAGTAACGAGGCGATCAAATGCAATATAAGCATAGAACTGCCCCGCAACATTACGGAAAGCACTATGATTGTAACAGCGTACCGACACTGCTCCAAGTTCCTCGAGATCATCACGTTTTCTTACTGAATCAAACCTGTCCTTTACAATATTATACATGTACTCTTCAAGCGATTCTTCACCCGATATGAAACTCACCACAATGCTTATATCGGCATTGTAATCCGGCATACCGGGAAACCACAATACATCGGTTAAAACATCCTTTTCGAGATCATCCCTTAAGTAGATTTTTAACTGCGGTAAATAAACCTCTTTTAAAAATGGGAATGTAAAAGGGAATCTGTTCTTGAGCAGGAATTTAAATGTAAATTGAATAACTGGTAAAGCCTTGAGTTCCTCCGACCCAAAATCTGCCAAAATTCTGAAGTATTCTGAAGCTGGTACTGATTCTTCACTTTTAACGGAAAATGGCTGCGACACTCCCCGGTTCTCCGAAAAAAAGATCGTATCAGAAATTGATGATGACACTATATCCTGCGGAAGAAATATGCGGGAGCATATTTTTGCAACGCTATCAAGACCTTCATCCTTGAACTCCCCGTTTAATACGATACTGTTTAAAGAAATCAACCCGCCTCTCAAATCACCATTTTCAATCAAACTCAATGAGTGAGCGATCCTCTTATCACTACTATCAGATGCTGTATCAATGCTATTTGCAGGTATCGTGATCAGCAGTACTAATAAAACTGAACTCATCTTTAAATTTAAACGCATATCAGCCTGTCTGTTTATATAATCACTTCCCTGTGATCTCTCAATTGAGTCTGATACACTGGATATTATCATCAAGTGATCACCTGGTAAACAGAGTAAATTACATATAAATATACCTGTTTGAAGTGATCCCAGGCATATTCATTTAAATACTCTTGCGATTCCATTCTCTCTATTCTCAATTATCCAACGAATTTTAATGATCCGTAAAATTTCATTCAAAATAAACTATTTGCCATGAATTATTACAGGACCCATGCGGCTGATTCTCCTCTGTCCAGTTCTGGTATACTCCTTGCGGCAGATAAAATAATAGATTCAGACCATTTTGAATCACAGGTCTATGATATGCAAAGGGGTAAGTATGAAATTAAACAGATATACAGGTTTACTGGTCATCTTTCTGTTGTTTGCAGGAAGTGTCAATGCCCAGAATCTTATTCTGGGAGCGCAGGCTGGAATATCCGAAGCCTTTGGCCAGGGATCAGAACAGTTTAATACTGGTTATGATCTGGGGGCAACATTATATCTTGGTATGGGGAAAACTTTTTATCTGGGAGTACGTGGAACCTATACAAACTGGTCGCCCGATGAATCCAGTTTTTTGAATGATATATTTGATACAGAAGAAGGAACAGTTGAAGGTAGTGTCTGGGCAGCAAATTTATTGGGTGTACTGAGATTAAACACGAGTTTTCCTTCCTGGTTTAATCTTTTCACAGAAACAGGAGCCGGTATCTCATTTTTCAATTCAGAAGTAGACATTACAACAGATGCGGGTGATACTACAGCTACTTTAGCCAGCGGCTCAGGCACAACAACACACTTTGTTCTCATGTATAGTCTGGGAATCTCTATTGGGTCACCAGGGACATTCACATTTGACCTGTTCCCAACAGTAAACACGCTTTTTCTGGGAGACAGAACCCTGTGGTCGTATGCTACATTCAATGCCGGAATAACTATCGGGTTTTAAAACAAGATTAACCAGTATTTTGGATCAGAATAACACAAAATGTATTTTTTATTTTTAACCTGAGAAGTAATGCTTTTTCACATGAGTTATCATGCAGTATTGGTAAAATGGGTTGATTACAGTAAAAACTGATACACCCTGGGTTATTTTCAAACAGATTCGACCCCAGGGTGTTTATTACTACCTGTTACATATGTTTTATTTGTATTGCTGTTATTCAATATTTAAAATGTGTGCTGCCCAATATCACTGATATATTGTTTAGCTTTACAGCAAACCTGAAATGACAGGAAGATATAAGGTATTAACAAATGCCCCACAGCCTGTATTACAATTTGATCTGGCAGGCTATGGTTCATGTGAAATCCAAATAGAAACGACTCAATTTATTGTCCATACTTAACAATTGATAATCACTGTTTCAAGTTTAATTTAATCATAATTACAGGAGGTATTTTGCCACAACCAAAGAAACTGACAAGAAAAGCTTCAAAAAGCCATCTTAAATGCCCCATTTGTTCTTCACGAAGTTACAAAAAAGCAGAAAAACTTAA
>JAAYEB010000244.1 GCA_012728995.1 Fibrobacter sp.
TAATGGTTGCTTTTTTTTCGAGTACCTGTCCGAAACCCCGATTCTTGTCGGTAATGTCGTAAGTATATTTGGTCAAAGAACGTCGTGTGCCGCGGTCTCTGAGATTGGGAAGTTCAAATTTTTCTGTAAGAACCCGCCCAAGGTCATACGCACTGGATTGGATATCATGTGAAGATTCTTCACCGTTTCCGGCTCCGGTCCCTTCACCTTGTTCAGGACGAACCGGTTGTTCTCCAATTATATCACCCTCATCTCCATCACCAGTACCACCCGATTCACCGCCGTTTGTGTAATTGAACGAGGAATCGTGGATAAATTTTTCTTCAACCACAGTAGGTACTATTACAATAGATCCATTGGCATTTTTCCCGGGTTTGATCAGACGTCCTACCTTGATTTTTCTTGGAAAGCCATCCTGTTCCCGTTTACGGTCCCGTTCAAGAAGTTCATCCATGGAAGTAAGTGCGCTGAATGGGGAATTAAACTGTCGCGACATATGAAACAGATCAAAATCACTGAACATATAAAAACTGTCAGGGAAATGAGTTTTATTCCAATTGTCGTTTATCGGTTCGTGCGATCTGTTTTCACCAAGTTCTTTGAGCATCCGTTTTTTCTTTTCTGAAGACAGCGCTTTACGGTTGTGATATTGTTTCTTTTTTTTCATCTTAATTCTCATCTTCCTGTGTACAGAAATATTCAATTGTTTTCTGTGCGCAGGTTGTACAATAATTAAGTTTCTGAAGCATGGTCTGGATCATGCGGTCGTATAATTTCTGATTTTCTTCATTGGTCCGGTTTGCAAGAGCACCAACCAGACTTCCGGCACCTGCAATATCCGATTTCAGACGAACATCGGTAACAGCTTTGACAAGTTCAAGGTTATCCATGAAATCATAATCAGGATTCAGGGAAATCCTTTGTCCGTAGATTTTTCTGATTGATGTACGAAATGTATCCCTTTGTTCTTTGGTTTTCAGGCCAAGCCTTTCCTCAACGCTTGCAATATACCGCTCGTCAATTTTTAATGCTTTCAGTTCACCTGTTTGAGGGTCACGATATTTCCACATCCGGTCGGGGCCGAGATTTTCGGCATCAATTCCAATAATCATGTTTACATAGCTCATTACATCCTTGCGGATTGCATGTGGTTCATCCATATACGCGTTGAACATCTCTGTCATTATCCGTTCGCGGTACAGGCCTTTGGCAGTTTTGAGATCTTCGATATATTTTTTGCGATCATTGGCATCTGTAACATAATCAAGAACGATTCGTTCAAGAGCTTTAAAGACATCATAGGCAAACATACATTTACCCTCATTGGTCTCGGAGGATTCGATAAGGAGCTGAACTGCTCTTCCGAGGTTTCGCTGGCCAAGTCCTTTTTGCCCGAACCGATTGACAATAACAGGGTCCTGATTTAAGGTGTCAATAACTTCTGCCAGTGTTTTGATACTTTTTTCACCGGCAACTTCACCAGCAGTAAGTTTCAATGTTTCAACAGGCGTCAGTTTTTCAGATTTTGCGAGACGTGTCAACACCACGGCAACTGAAGCTGCATAGTTCAGGTTAGGGTCCTGGTGAAGGTCTTCTCTGGTTAATGTAGTCCTGGCTTCAGTACCTATTGCATAATTTGTAAGCTGTCTTTGAAGTATGTAATTGGTGTTGTGGGAAACGTAGCAGATTCTGCATCGGTCTACAATCGGGGCTTCCTCTTTTTCCGAAAGGAACCGGTTGAATTCAGAGTTATTACTTGTTGCAATGATAAGGGTATCAAGCGGCCACTTGAATCCGTCCATTTCAATATTTCGGTTCTGGATTACTCCAAGATAGACCTGAACAAGGTCTTTTTTGTTCTTGTAAATTTCATCACTGAAATGGATTCCTCCACCGCCAACTCGTGCAAGTGCACCACGTCTCAAATCGAATCTGTAAGGGTTATTAGTGTCGGATATATGAAGAAGTCGTTGAATTGATTCTTCACCCAAAAGATCAATTGCCGAGGAGGTCATTTTATCTTTTGCCGAGTATTTCCCGGTAACAGTTCCAAGGCTTTCTGTAAGCGGAACCGGTACAATTTCTACAAAAGATAACATGTCTTCGATTTTTCCATTGGTATATTCACGAATATCATTCCATATGTATCCGCTGCATGCGCCAAGAGGGCGATAGTAGTAGAAAAGGGATTCGATACTTTTATCTGAAAATCCAACTGTCTTTCCCAGGAAAGTTTTATTGTCATTGATATTTTCAAAGAGATTCATGGCAAGAATCGCAGGGTCTTCATAGGTTTGTGATTCAATTGTATGAATTTTCCCGTATTTCCCTATTTTGTCAAGATTGTTGAAACGGAAACTATACTTGCGATTCTTTTTTTCTGAAAGAAACTCACGATATCTGCTGCAGAGAAAATCTACAAAAAAGGTTTTTCCATTTCCCGGTTCTCCTACCAGGACAAAAGCCATTTCTGATGATGAGCCTCCTTCAGCAGCATCTTTAACGTAAGAAACAAAACTGTTGATTTCATCATACATACCTATCACATGTTTTCTTCCAGTCCGGAAAATACTGAAGTCGTAAATTGTTTTACCATTTACAACAACTTTTTCAATCTGGCTTTCGAGAATCATTCGGGCAACTCCCTGAAATGCATTTTCGAAAACACGTTTTTTTTCTTTCAAAGCGTTCATGTGATGAAGCAGAGTGTTATTTTTGGATACAGGCATCTGATTCCTCCCGATTTCCTGCTGACTTGAATGAATATTGCGATACTGCTGAATCTGATTTACGTATCTTGTTGTTTATGAATCAGTTACATTAACTGGTCGAATAAATCAGTACGAACGGGAATTTTGTTTATTGGAATTTGATGTTGGTGAATATCTGTTTTTTTTTGATTGTTTAGAGAATGGATCATAATGTTTGCCGAGCGCAGAAGCCTCGACGTTTGAAGACAATGTTGGGATTTGATTATTATAGCTTTTAATTGTACCCCCGACGTGTTAGTCGGGACTTGATTATTGTAGTCTTATTTGTACCCCCGACAGGTCGGGATTTGAATATTATAGCCTTTTATTGTACCAACAGCAACAGCAACCACGGTAAGAAAGTTGCGAACGCATAGCCGAGCATTGTTCAATTCAGTAAAAATTGAAAGTTTGTAGTTTCTATCTTATTGTTTTCCGATTGTTTGTAAATTCTTTCCTATTGGTTCTGATTGTTTTTTCATTTTTCCTTTGATTTTATTTCGTATTTCGAGTTTCGAGTTTTCCTAATCGTTCTGTTTCGTATTTCGTATTTCTTATTTCGTATTTTTATTATTATCGCGGGGGTTGTGTGCGCTCGGCGAAAAAATGAAAAGAAATTTAAATTGCCAAAAAGGGGACACGCAAACAGTGCGTTTGGCGCACATGATTATACAGGATTAAAAAACATAATTATTAGTTAAAGAATCCCTTTTTTTATAGTATAATATAGTAGAGCATTAATTTTTCATTTCAAATTATCAATTCCAGGAGAACAATATGAATTTAGCCCCGGAAATTGTTGATGAGATTATATGTCGGGATGAACACAAATGCGTGTATTGTGGTTTTAAAGGGGATTCATTCGAAAAATGGCTTCAATTGTCAATAGGTCATTTGATTCCGAAGTCACAAGGTGGAAGTGATGATTCTGAAAATCTTGTTACTGTATGTAATCATTGCAACCATGTTACAAGTAACTACCAGGTTTCACAGGAAATATTAGCTGTTGATGACTTTGATATTCAGAAAAAGAAAATTATAAATGAAAAGAAAATGATAGTCGTTTCGCATAGAAGATCGGTTTTCCAAAGATGGCATAAATCTCTGGAAATGTAAAACGAAAAGGTTTTAAATAAAAAAAGCCTGCAGTTATAAACTGAAGGCTTTTTTTTATTTATGGTGCCGCCTCTCGGAATCGAACCAAGGACACAGGGATTTTCAGTCCCTTGCTCTACCGACTGAGCTAAAGCGGCACACGATTATCATAAAGTCAGAAAAAAATAGTAAATTACATCGAAGGTATCAAGCACCTTTTATTCTTTTTATAAATTCAGGATCAATATCAAAGTTTTCCTGTCTTTCAAAATAATCTTGAAAAGAAACGACATCATAAAAATCTTCAATTTTATCTTCAGGCTTTTTAGACATTATACCAATCGATATTAAATTGTAGACTATATTTCCAAAATCATCGCTTTTTTTAATCCTCCAATATTCAAGTACTTTTTCGGCTAAAGGACCAAACTGCTTTTGTGCAAAAAGTAAAAGCCCCAACGAAAGTTCATGTCCCGATACATGTCTTTTCTCACCAATTTTTGCTAGGTAGAACTCAAGTCCGTTAAGAACAAAATCATACCCTCCAATTTTATACCGGTCATCCTTACCGGATTCAATAAGTTCTTCTCTTATTCGATTAAGATTCTGTATTGATGCCATTTTTACTCTTATCGGATTCGCTGTTTTCAGCATGGTAGGTAACAGGATTCTCCTGCCTGATCTGAATATCCAGAACGAAATTACCGGTTTGTTCTGGCAGCCGGGAATCAAATGCTAACAAGTAAGAATTCTTGACCAGATCAAACGAAAACTTTTTCTCAGTTTCGATACTCTCTTTTGATGGCATAGATATTTTTAGTGGATTAACAAATTCACTGCCGCGTTTCATTCGGTAATCGAGGTGTGGACCGGTTGCAAGCCCGGTTGCCCCAACCGTTCCTATTATATCACTCTGTTTGACAGTTTTACCTGTGCGAATCCCGCGGCCAAACACGTTAAGGTGACCGTACCATGTTTCATAAGCACTTCCGTGTGAAAGAATTACTAAATTACCGTATCCCCCTTTTCTCCCGGCAAATTTAACTCTTCCGTCTGCTGCTGCATAAACAGGTGTTCCTGTAGGGGCAGCGTAATCAATACCAAGATGAGGTCGTACTATACCTAAAATTGGATGTTTTCTGTTATAAGAAAAATTTGAAGAGATTCGGGAATATCGAAGCGGTGCTTTAAGAAACTGCTTTTGAACAGATTTCCCGTTTAAATCGTAATATCTGATCTTACCATCTTCATCTGGAAAACCAAAAGCATAATACACCGTGCCATTGTTAGTATATTTAGCAGCAAGGATTTCACCATATCCCAGAAAATTGCCCTCAGCATATTTTTGTTCAAAAATGATTTGAAAAGTATCACCTTTTCGGGGATCAAGAAAAAAATTAATATCCCAGGCAAAAATATCTGCAATTTTCCATGTAATTACATCGCTTACTCCAAATTTATAAATCTCTTCAGAAAGCGATGTTTCCAGTGCTCCGTTCAATAGACAAATGTACCTGGTAGTAGATAAAGGTTCCTTTTCTGCCTTTATCTGGTTACCAATAAGTGATATGTTATACCAGTATTGAAGTCTGCTCAGAAGTTTGATTTTATTGATTGTTCCTGAAGAATCTTTTTTGAAAACGAGAGAATCTCCTGGAAATAATGCAGGAAGACCAAGTGGTTTCAGTGAATTATAAACCTCAACTGCTGTAGTCTGTGGTATTTCATGCCTGGACATGATTCCATAAAAGGTATCTCCGGATTTTACGATATAGGTTGATAAATCGTCCAATACCACAGATGCTTTTTCCCGGCCAATTTCCTGAAAAGATGGCACTATCGCTGCACTCTGGATTGTTTCTTCTCTTGTATTGTTGTTCCTGAAAGATTTCCAGAAAAAAGCAATTACAGTTAAAGAAATAACAATCCGGATAAGCGGGAAACCCCGCTTCCGGTTCTTTTTTTTCTTATATCCGTATTTTATATGATACTGCATTCTGTTTTAATTTATGGAAGCCGTACCATCTGAGAAGGATTACCACCTGGTTTTACGGTAATAGCTTTTACCAGTTCTTTTGAGCCCTTTACAAACTTTAATGAATGTGTCCCGGCTGGTAGTTTCAATTCATTAACATTTGTTTTCCCGATCAGTTTCCCGTCCAGATAAACATCAGCTACAGGAGGTATGGAAGCAATAAAAATGGATGCATTTCCTCCTGCAGAAGCTGTAGCAGGTGCAGATGGTTCTGGTACCGGCGGCAAATCAATTTCCGGCTCTTTTGGAGCTGGAGGTGGTGGCGGTGGTGGCGGCGGTGGAGTTGATCTTTCAACTCTGGCAACAGGTGCCGGTGCAGGCTTTTTATCCAATGCAAAAGATTGTGTCAGTTTCCCACCTGTAAATTCAAATGAAATGTTTTTCGAATCATACCCATCTTTGTTGGCTGTTGCTGATATTTGACCAAAAAATGGTTTGTCCCAGGTAAAAGGAGTTGTTCCGATAGTTTTTCCGTTAATAATTACAGAAGCACCGGATGGTTGAGAAGTAAAAACAACTTCATTTATGTCTGTTGATGGTCTTGGTTTTGACGCAGGCCTGGGAGCCGGTTTAGGTGCTGGTCTGGATGAAGGGGTACTCCTTGCAGCAGCTGGCCTTGACCTTGTTGCAACTGGACGGCTTTCAGTTTTCTTTGTTTCAACCTTTTTTATAACAGTTTTAGGTGTTTCCGGTTCACTCTCTTTTTCAGTTTCACCTGGAGACACTTCTGTATCAGCAGAATCGACTGGAAGTTGCGGCATTTCAGGCTGGACCTTTTGCTCTGTTACGGTTGCAACAGTTTGTGGTGTTTCAGTTTTTGTAGAAAATCTTGATATTCCAAAATAGACCCCTGCCCCACCTAGCAATACTACAATAAATACTGCAATTAAAATCGGAACTGCAGATTTTTTATTCTCATCAAAATCAAACTCATCATCATCAAAAGTGTCTATTTTAGTTGTCTTTAATTTTGAAGACGGCATCTCAAATGTTTCATCAAAAGAATCCTTTGAGGGCCTTTCTGGAGGTTTAACTGATGGTTTTTGTGGAGCTGCCGGTGCAGAAGGAAATCTTTGAGTTTCCTGCCGCATCATGATATCAGGAGGTGGTGGAGGCATATTGCCTCGCGATTGTTGCTTGTATCCTGTATCAGTACCTGGTTGAGGCTGTCGCAAAGGCATTTTAGGTGGAACCGGTGGTGATGGCTGCGGCATGAATTGCCTGTTCCCAAACTGTCCGATATGAGAAGTTTTTTTATATTGTGGAGTCGGAGGTGGTGCATATTGATTTGGAAATTGGTTCTGATCGAACTGATCTCCCTGATCATCCTGAAAATCATCATCCGATTCAAAATGTTGAAACGCTTCATCAAACTCCTGATCAATTGATGGATCTGTTTCATAACCTTGTTGAGATGAACTTTGAATAAATTGTTGCTGATCCGATTCTACTTCATCGGAACTGTCGAAAACAGAGCCAATTTCGTTTCTTAATTGATCGAACTCAGATTGTGGGATATTATCAGGAACATTTTTGATATCGCCAATTTTATAACTGGTTGTCTGAAGAATAATCTCTTCCGAAGTTTTTAGAAGATCTTCTTCGGTATCAAATATGCGCAGGATGTTATGAATGCCTGCCCTTTTAAGGATCTGTAATACTTCCACCTGAGGAGACAGAAGTGACAATCGGCCGCTTACTTCCAATGCCCTTTTATTCAAGGCCATCAGAACATTGATAGTATCGGAATACAAATAATCCAGAACAGTCAGGTCAATAGCAAAATTCCGCTTGCCGTTCGCTATAAGAGAATGAACACATTCTTTCAGAAGAGAGGAATCAAATACCTCATTTTCTTCCATTACTGGTTCAATAACCTCAAATATGCCCAGGGTTTTAGTACGGAAGTTAATAATAACCTCCTTTTCCAAATGTTTGCGTTAGTTTCGCGTTTAATTATAATTTTATTTTCAGTACGCCAGGCAGGATTCGAACCTGCGACCTTCGGCTCCGGAGGCCGACACTCTATCCAGCTGAGCTACTGGCGCTCATTATCCAAATATATAAAGAAGTTTACAGTGCTTTCAAGACCGTTAACATCTTATTTGTTTTGGTTCTTGTAAGCCCGCTCTTCTTCCGGATTCTTACAGGTTTTAAATCCAGCCAACACTGGCACTTTTAAACTCTTAGTAAATTTTATATTATACGAATATAAATATAAACAAAAATAATTGGTAATCGGAATTAATGACAACACTTTCCTTCTGTCATAATGATTTTACTCTGTTTTTGTAACCTTTCTGCTAATCCTGAATATCTTTTAAGAGCTTTGTTGTTATTAACTGCAATCGAAAGGGCTTTGTAAGTTCCTACAAAAACACATAGCTTTTTTGCTCTGGTCAAAGCTGTATAAAGCAGATTTCTTTGAAGCATCAAATAATGTTGTGTAACCAAAGGAATAATAACTGCATCAAATTCACTTCCCTGACTCTTGTGAATACTTATGCAGTATGCAGGAATGATCTGATCGAGATCACTGAATTCGTATTCGACATTATGTTCAGAAAACTGGACAGTAACAGTTTTATCATTATCGATATCTCTGATTATACCTGAATCTCCATTAAAGACACCAATATTATAATTATTCCGGATTTGCATTACTTTGTCGCCTTTAAAATAATTATACTGTCCCCTCGAAAAACCCGTATTGTTACTGTTAAGCGCTTTCTGAAGATGAGTGTTAAGATTATCAGTACCGAGAACACCTCTATGCATGGGAGATAAAACCTGTATTCCAGATACAGGATCAAATCCATATCGGGCAGGAAGCCTGTGCGAAACAAGATCAACTATAGTTTCTAAACAAGATTGTGGCTGCGATTCCTTTAAAAAAAAACAGTTATCCGTTTTTTCATTTGTGAAACGGGGCAAAATGCCGCGAATTATTTCGTGTGCTGATGTTACAATTCTGCTTGCAGCAGCCTGTCTGAAAATTCTGGTAAGGTGAACATGCGATATCAGGTTAGATGAGATAAGGTCGGCTAACACATTGCCGGCTCCCACTGAAGGAAGCTGATTGTTGTCACCAACGAAAATTAATGATGTAGTTTTCTTTATGGCGCAAAGAAAATTATACATAATCAATAAATCTACCATCGACATTTCATCAACAATGACAACATCCGCATCTATTGGATTGTTTTGGTTATGTTTAAATTTGAACCCTTTTTCTCCGGGGACATAATCCAGTAATCTGTGAATGGTTCTGGCTTCTATTCCTGCAATGTTACCCATTCTCTGAGCAGCTCTTCCGGTAGGTGCCGCCAAAACAATTTTTAAGTCGAGACGCGTAAAAAGAGAAACAATCACCTGTAAAACAGTTGTTTTCCCGGTTCCCGGACCTCCTGTAAGCAAAAATACAGGATTCACTATAGCATTTTTGATTGCATCAAGCTGTCTGGAATCACCGCGCCACCCACTTTTTTTCTGATACTCTTCAATCCATTCATTCAAAGTGGAAAAATCCGGCCTTTTCTGCACAGGGTTCTGTAAACGATTGTGTATGTTCAGGGTAATATCGGTCTCAGCTTTATGATAAGAAGGAAGGTAGACAACCCCGTTATCATTAATCAAAATTCCGGTCTTGATAGCATGATCAAACGAATAAGTCACAAACTTTTCTTCAACACCCAGAATTTCGCAGGCTTTTGCAAGTAGCTTTTCCTGAGGGAGGCAAGAGTTTCCCTCATTTGCTGCTTCCTGCATAACATACACCAGTCCAGCCCGGATTCTTTTGTAAGAATCAAAAGAGAATCCCATTTTTTGGGCAATCTGGTCGGCTTTTATGAATCCTACTCCATGAATATGACTTATAAGGCAATATGGATTATCTTTAATTTTCTGTTGGGCATCATTTCCATATTTTTTGAAAATTTTGACAGCCAGGTTTACCGAAATATTATACGGTTGTAAAAAAAGCATCAGGGAACGAAGATATTTCTGCTTTTCCCATGCACCCTTGATTGTCCTGACAGTTTTTTTTCCTATTCCAGGTACCTCAATTAACCGTTGAGGTTCATTGTCAAGTATTGTAAGCGTAGATAATCCAAAACAATCTATGATAGCTTTGGAACGCACAGGTCCGATATTCGAAATCAGACCCGAACTCAATAACATTGAAATTCCCTCCAGGGTAGTGGGACGATATATCTCATATTTTTTTACATTTAACTGCTTTCCGAATTTTTTATGGGTTTCCCATTGCCCTTCCACTGTAACAGACTCTCCAGGTGAAACTGCAGGCATAATTCCAACACAGGTAAATCGGTTCTTTGGGGATTGTACTTGAAGCTGAATTACAGTAAATCCTGTATCTTCATTCTGGAAACTGACATCAGCAATAATGCCTTTTAAAGTATCCATAAATGAAATTCCTTCCTGCTTACTTTTAATTTTCAGGTATGAAGCTATAAATCATTAACCAGCAGGATTATAAAAAGGGCGGCTTTTACACCACCCTCATTTTTTGTGTACACCAGGCGTATAAGAATATAAAGTTTTTTGTGATTCTTACAAGATGTTATTTCTTTTTATGCCTGTTCAAGCGACGACGCTTTTTTCTTTTATGTCTGTTAATTTTTGATTTCCTCTTCTTTTTAACGCTCGCCATTTGCGTTCGATTCCTTTCAATAAGAGATATACCCTGATTTCAGATTGTTAAATATGAATTTTGCCGCATAACAGTGTCAAGAAAATAAACCTGAAAAAACTCAAGCAGATTTCAAGAGAATCGCATAATATGTTTAATTGCGACCATCTATTAAAAATGGTATAATATTAATCATGAAGTATAATCTGCTGATAACCAGGATCCAGAACGAGCGGACCAGGAAAATTCTTGCAAGGCAACTCGCTCAAAAACCTGCAATCTCCATTCAAAAAGCTAATGAAATAGTCGAGTCCGTTCCTTTTGTTCTGTATAATAATATCAATGCAGAAGAGCTGAAAACACATATCAACCAGTTGAAATCGCTTGAAGTTTCGTTTAGTGTGGTTAAAGTTAGTGATTCTTCTGAAAAAAATTATGAATTTCAAAAGCAGGTACTACCGGAGCAAACAAAACCAGAGAAACCCCAAAATGAAACAACAGATCCTTCGGACAAAAAAAATAGTCGAATAGATAAAAAGATTAACAAATTATCGCAGCATAGTTCTGTTATACTTGATCAGGTCAATAGCAGAGAACATAAAGCTACAACTTTAGTAATTGGTATTATAGTAGTAATATTTATTCTGATAATTCTTTCCATACCGGGAAATAGACCAAAATTTAAAATTACAAAAAAAAGAGTGTTGCCTCAAAGAATCGTTGAACAGAATTCTCATTCAGAAAAAGAAGGTGTAAATACCGACAAATCTTCACAGGATTACAAACCTGTAAAACGGGAGAAGGTTTCCCACACACAATTGCAGAAATCCCGGTCTTTCGTCGATTCTGCAAGTATATATTCAAATGATATCAATAATGCCATTAAATTTTATAAAATAGCAATTTCATTTAATCGTTATAACTTAAATGCCTGGTATGGCCTTGTTGATGCTTATAAAAGCAGCGGTATGCTGGAGGAAATGGTTTCGGCCAAAGAAGAGATGCAGCTTATCTTTGGGAAAAACATATTTTCAGTGTCTGATATTATTGGGCAATTCGGTGAACTTGAAGATGCACAGATGGCTGAAGATGGTGTTTACAGAATTGAATACATGACCAGAGAAAAACAAAAAGACAAAATCTTTTCTGAAATTTATACAATCCTGAAGGCTTTAAATTCAAAAGGTGGTTATCAGCAAATATCTCTCTTTGCAAAAAAAGGCCCGGGCCGGGGTATGGTGATTCATATTAATAAAAATACTTCTACTGTTACACTTTCAAAATTCAGAGAAACTGCATCAGTAACATATCTTGATTAAAGCATATTTCAAGAATTACTGTTCAATAAAAAAACTCAGTAATGTTTGAATCGTTTCA
>JAAYEB010000245.1 GCA_012728995.1 Fibrobacter sp.
CCGAGTTTTTTGAATAGCAGTTTCCCGTCACCGTGTTCTACAAAAGAATCTGGTAATCCGATACGCAGTATTGATGGAGTTTTTTTCAGATCCAGTGAATTTGCCAGTTCGAGAACAGATGATCCGAAACCTCCTGTGAGAGTATTATTTTCCAGTGTCACAATCATGTTATGTTCACGGAAAATGGTTTTGTAGAAGTCTGCATTGAGTGGTTTTGCAAAACGTGCATCAATAATTGTCGGTTCTATACCATACTTTTTAAGCATGGCAGCGGTTTCCAAAGCGATTTTATAAGTGTCTCCAATGGAGATCAGCGCAATACCGGAACCTTTTTTAATGGTTTCGGGCAACCCGACAGGTATTTCTGAAGCTTCTTTGTCGATTTCTACACCAGTACCGCAACCACGTGGATATCTGATAAAAACCGGCCCGTTAATTTTTGTAACTGCAGTATAAAGCATGTTTCTTAACTGATTTTCATCACGCGGTGCCATCATGACCGCACCTGGTACTGTCCTTACAAACGAAAGATCGAACATTCCATGATGAGTAGGGCCGTCATCACCAACAAGGCCTGAGCGGTCTATGCAGAAAATAACATGAAGGTTATCAAGAGCTACATCATGCATTATCTGATCGTATGCTCTTTGAAGAAATGTTGAATATAGAACAACAACAGGGCATAGTCCGTTCAATGCAAGGCCGGCTGCAAATGTAACTGCGTGTGATTCTGCAATCCCGACATCAAAAAAACGGTCCGGAAACATGGTACTGAATTCTGTAAGTTTGGTTCCGTCTCTCATCGCGGCTGTTATTGCAACAACATTAGATTGTTTTTGAGCCAGTTCAACCATGGTTTTACCGAAAACTTCACTGTAAGTTGGAATTTGCGATGATGATTTGATGACATCACCGGTATCACGAGAAAAACAGCCGATCCCATGATATTTGGTTGCATCATTTTCTGCGAATTTGAACCCTTTGCCCTTTTTTGTGATAATATGGACCAGTTGAGGACCGTTTGCATATTTTTTTAACGAATTGAATACCTCTATCATCTCTTCAATATTATGGCCATCAATTGGGCCAAGATACCGTATTCCCATATCTTCAAACAGTTTTCCGGGAATAACCATATGTTTCAGCGCATCATCAAACCCTGAGAGTATATTTCTTATGCTTTTTCCTACATTGGTTCCCCCAAGCAATTCCCAGATCTCTTTTTTAATCTTGTTATACCGTTTATCTGTCATGATTCTGGTCAGATATTTTGAAAGAGCTCCTACATTTCTGGATATTGACATTTCATTATCATTAAGTACAACAGTCATATTTGTTGAGGAAGTGCCCAGATTATTCAGTCCTTCGAAAGCGAGTCCACCCCCCAGAGAACCATCACCAATAATGGCTACAACCGAATGATTCTGTTTCAGTAGATCACGTCCTCTTGCCATACCAAGAGCTGCACTTATTGAAGTTGATGCATGTCCGACAGAAAATGCGTCATATTCACTTTCTGAAACACGGGGAAAACCACTGATCCCATTGAGTTGTCTTAATGTTCCGAATAAATCCCTGCGTCCGGTAATCAGCTTGTGGGTGTATGCCTGATGACCTACATCCCAGACCAGTTTGTCTTGTGGTGTATTATAACAATAATGAAGAGCTAATGTTAGCTCAACTGTACCCAGGCTGGGTGCCAGGTGGCCACCAGTATGGCTGACAATATCTATCATCAGATCACGAATTTCATCAGAAAGCCGGGCGAGTTTTTGTACCGGAAGTTTTCTAAGATCGGACGGTGAATCTATCTTGTTCAGTAATTTTTCTGACACACAATTTCCTTTTATTGAACTCTATTAAAAAAAACTGATCCTGAATAACTCAATTCTGGTTAAAAAACGAAAATAAGTATGAACTTCTATGAAAATAACTAAATTTATACCATAAATCGAGCGATTCTTTTTGTACTACTCTGGTACATTAATCTATCCAGTTTATATTACTTTCCGAATGTTTTTGACTCATGTCCGGTATTCCGGTAATAACACTGTTATTTTCTGTTGAGGTGGTTACTCAAAACAAGTCATTTTTCGGACTGCAAAACAGGCTGATTTGAAATTTGTGATATTGTGGATATGTTCTTTAACTGTTATTTTACATACTGATTTTAAATGTCTGAATACAAAGCGATTATTTAACAGATTATGTTGAGTTCCGGTTTTGAAGTATGGATTTTAGCGGTATTGCCAATAGTCCGTTTATGGACAAATATGGGTTTATGTTCTTGTGCTGCACAGTAAGGTGTCGGATTTAGTCAAAATATCGTTTATTGAGTGTTGCTCAGGATCTAACCAATATCACCCTGAAATTTCATTAAAAATGAATCGTTACTGTTCAGGTATTAATAAACAATGGCGTGTTGTCTCTCATCAGCCCCACCCTGGTTTATCTCGATCCGGCTCGATAACCAGGAGGGGGAGAGAGAACATCATTATTTAAGTGTTACTATTTGGGTTTGATATTTATTTTTAAAATTTTTCGTCTGGATAAAAAATGGATCTTTTCTCTTTTAATCTTCATGCAACCGACCCGGAAACAAAAGCGAGGGCTGCAACATTTAAAACTGCACATTCAATAATTGATACTCCGGTTTTTATGCCTGTAGGGACTCAGGCTACAGTTAAAGCACTTTCTCCGGCAGAGCTTGAGGAGGCTGGATGTCCTGTGATTCTCGCTAATACCTATCATCTTCACTTAAGACCCGGTGATGACTTGATAAGAGAAGCGGGTGGATTACATAAATTCGAGAACTGGAACAGATCTATACTTACAGACAGTGGCGGGTTTCAGGTTTTCAGTTTAAGGGATATTTCTAAAATTACCGAAGATGGGGTAACATTTCAATCTCACATAGATGGTTCTCGCCATTTGTTTTCACCGGAACGGGTTATGGAGATTCAGCATAATCTGGGTGCAGATATTATAATGAATTTTGATGAGTGCCCGCCATCGGATGCAGAACCGGATGCAATCGAAAAAGCTGTTGAAAGAACAATCCGGTGGGCATCACGATGCATTGATGCGCACGCAAAAACACCTTTTCATTTCGGGTATCCTTCTGCCTTATTCGGTATTGTTCAGGGAGGGACTTTGTTTGAACTGCGCCAGCGATGTGCCCGGGAGCTGGTGGCAATGGATTTTACAGGATATGCTCTGGGTGGACTTGCTGTAGGCGAAAAAATCGAAACTACATATAATGTAGTAGACTATTCTGCAGAATTATTACCTGAAAATAAACCCAGATATCTTATGGGTGTTGGAACTCCGGTGGATATTCTGGAATGTATCAGCAGAGGTATCGATATGTTCGACTGTGTGCTTCCTACCCGTAATGCAAGAAACGGTTCTGTATTTACTTCAAGAGGGAAAGTAAATATCAGAAACGCATGTCATACAAGAGATTTTGATCACCCGCTTGATCCGGAATGTTCCTGTTATGCATGTAAGAATTTCAGTGTGGCATATATCAGGCATCTTTATATGGCAGGAGAGATTCTGGCCCTGCGGCTTTTGACTCTTCATAATGTGAATTTTTATATGAATCTTGTCAGAAAAGCAAGGGAGAAGATTATTAAGGCTGAATTTAACAAATGGAAAAAAGAGATGGTTTCGGCTATGAATGATAACAGGTAAATCTGTTGAGAATGCCTGGCTAGAAAAAGCAGGATAGAATTGCTGGCCAGAAAATAATTCTGATTTGAACTTTAGTTGTGTTATCTGACACTGTCTGGAATAAGGATGGTGTGTTTGTATCAAAAATGTAATTTTGTACAAATGTGATATTTTAATATAATCTGAATCATGCGGTTACTTAACGTGAGTTTTTACTGTTTCTCCAAAATGTTGTTTTTACAGGCTCATTGAGAACAGGTCGTCTCTATTCAGGTATACTGGATTTATCCGTTATGGTAAAATTGTTTGATGAAAATGTTCTGTAAAGAGGTGGTAATGTCTGAAGAATTGCTTCATAGTGTATCTGTTGCTCTTGGTGATTGTATAAATCTGAAACGTCACGAAAACATGTTAATACTTTGTGATCCGTTTTGTTTGCGTATCGGCGAGGCTTTTTATGCGGTTGGTCGCGAAAAATGTAAAGAAGCTGTTCTGGTGATGATCACGTCACGTAAACTTGATGGCAACGAGCCTCCCTATCCTGTTGCAGAATGGTTGGCTCAATTTGATGTTGTTGTTATGCCATCCTTGAAATCACTGATTCATACCGATGCCTGCCGATTGGCAACCGAAAGGGGAACACGTGTTGTTTCCATGTCCGGGGTCACAGAAGAAATGTTTGTCAGGACAATGAAAGCAGACTGGCGAAAAACAGGGGCATGTACACGAAGTGTCGTTGCAAAATTAAGCAGCACTCAGACAATAAGGGTTACTACGAAAGCTGGAACTGATTTAAGTTTCGGTATTGAAGGGAGAAAAATATTCGTTGATGATGGACGAATATCATTCAAGGGTGCTTTTGGTAATTTGCCTGCAGGTGAAGCTGTTCTGGCGCCAGTCGAAGGAACTGCTCAGGGCAGGCTGGTTATAGACAGCTCGTTTTCTCTTTGCAATGGAAAGCCTGAATCACCGATAGTATTGGATGTCAAAGATGGACTTGTTAACAGGGTCGGGAAACATGAATGCTCTGATGAACTGGAAAAGCTGTTTGTAAAGTATCTTCAACCATTGCGCACCCTGGCTGAGTTCGGTATAGGTACTCTGGATACAGCACAGCTTTCGGGCAACGTGTTTGAAGAGATGAAGGCCAGGGGAACGGTTCACTTTGCATTAGGTAATAACATGCTGCTGGGCGGAACTGTCAGAGTGCCTGTCCATCTGGATGGCGTGACTTTAAAACCGGATATATGGCTCGACGACAGATTGTGGATTAAAGACGGTGAACAGGTTTGATTGTATGAGTAAAGATTATGGAAAACAGATAAACAAAATTCTGGAGTATATCGACCGTCATGGGGTAGTTGACAAGGATTCCATCATGCAGCGAAAACCTAATGTCAAAAAAATCCGGACACGAAAACGGGCTCCAAGAATCACACTCGATCTTCATGGAATGAAAACCATTGAAGCGCAACAAAAGGTAAGATTAACATTTGAAAGCAGTAGAAATAAAGGAATCAGGGAGATCCTGATAATTCATGGCAGGGGTTTTCATTCCGATCCCAATGAAGGGCCGGTGCTTAAAAAACTGGTCAGGGAGATGCTTGAGAATGAATTAAGATCTCTGGTGCTTAAATTCCAGACTGCTGTTCCACGTGACGGCGGGGAGGGTGCTACACTGGTGTACTTACGTTAAAACAAATCCGTTCTGTCGGCGTTTTTACCGCCATTCGTTTCTCTTGATGTCTGTAATACATCTTTCACCGCTTCCGTCCGTATTTATCCGAAACAGTTTTCTTTTATCATTCCTGTATTTGCGTGTAAACAATATTTCTTCAGATCCTCCAATAACGATACCTTCCGGATCAATATCATCGTATATTCCTGATTCATTACTGGTAAATTTTCTGAAACGGTACGCTTTTGTGTCCACTCTGGTCAGGAATTTATTACTGATACCGCTAGAATAAACAATCGTACGTGAATCTGAAAGCCAGCAGAAACTGTTTATGTCTGAATTGGCTGTGATCTGCCTGTGTTCACCTGTATTGCGATCGAAAATCCACAGGTCAAGTTTACCGCCAAAATTTGCCCTGTCGGAAAGGTATGCTATTTTTATGTTATCCGGACTGAATGAAGGGGCTGTGTGGATACCGTTTACGTCTGTGATCCGGATCGGGTCTTCTCCATTGAAATTCGTAAGGAAAATATGATTGACACCTCCAGAATCGGAGCAGAAAACCATACGCGATGTATCATGGGAAAAGTTCATGCTGTGCTCGTCCGATCCTTTCCATGCAACTACAGGTATGGCATGTCCTCCGTCTGTCCTTACCTTGAAGATATCGGTTTCGTTTTTATTGCATGACAATGAACCGGAGAAATAAACCCATTTTCCGTCAGTAGAAAAAACTGTCCGCGTTGCATGAATGCTGTCTATTGTAACTTTTTTTCCTGTGTTGATCAGATCATGTATCACCAGTGTATGGCACTCTGTGTTTTCTTCTGTATAAGCAACTTTTGATGAAACGAAAGATAACGAAACATTGGAGCAGTTGATGTTTTTGGGTGATAAACGAAAATCAGCCTGTTTTTTGGGTAGCTTCAGATAAATGCCGTTATGACTATCCCTGTCCGACTGAAAAACAAAAGCTCCTTCAGAATTTTCCCGGCTTAGCTTCATGTCTGTAATTCCATGTTTTTCCAGTTCAATTTTTACCCCGATATTGTCTGCGAGTTCTTTTATCACCGGATCGGATTGAATGTCTGATGTGATCGGGATAATTTTGTTTTCTGCCGAAATCAGTTTTTTCTCTTCATCAAAACGCATAATGAGATTACCGGCATATTTTCCTTCTTTCCCGCAAGAAAGTAAAATGGTATTTCCGATTTTTACAGGTGATACAAAGTGATGATCGAGATTGCTGCATAAGATAATGTCTGCGTTTTGCAGATGTGGTGCAGCTTTACGGATATTTTCCCACGAACTGTTGGTTACTGCGATACGCAGGGCACATGAGAGTGCTTGTGGTGACTTAAGTTTATTTTGATCAAACCGCGCAGGATCATCACACAGGATATCGTCTGGCAGCAATGCAACATAAATCCGGTATTTGTCCTTTTCAAGAACAGTATAATCTCTTTGTGGTTTACTGTTATGTATGATTGAACTTTTGGCATTCAGGTTCAGGAGACTGGAATGCAGAGCTGTAGCGACATGGTTAACATCTGCAACAATCGCATCAAAATCCATATATTCATAATAGGATTTTACCAGTTCAATTCTTGATGGGTGAGGGTCAGGGGAGAGTGGATTCCCGCTTTCAATGGCAAATGATACCGGAAACTGATTGCGGATATTTTTAACTGCTGTTGCCAGCCGGTCTATGCCGCCGTAATCATCCGGTTTTGTGGATGGAATGAGTTGCCCTCTGAGATTGCCGGTATAAACAAGTGCGATCTCTTTTTTCTCGTTTCTGAGTATTTCGGAATTAATCCTGTGTAACAGGGTATGTGCTTCCCAGAGATTGGGATCGAGCCGGATTGCTTTTTTCAGATACAGGGTTGATAATCCGTATCTGTTTTTCCTGAAATGTTTGAGTGCGATATCGTAATAATCTTTTGCAGTTCTGGGAGAGATCTCTTCAAGCTGTATTTTCATGGTTGCAGACCAAACTGAACCTAACTCTCTGGATTGTGATCTCCACCCTGCATCAATACCATAGACACCTTTATGGAATCCGATACCCAGTCCTAATCCTTCAGATGAAGGAGAGGTGCCGAAATC
Source organism: Fibrobacter sp. (assembly GCA_012728995.1). Taxonomy (GTDB): domain Bacteria; phylum Fibrobacterota; class Chitinivibrionia; order Chitinivibrionales; family Chitinispirillaceae; genus JAAYEB01. Next base: position 7,463 of record JAAYEB010000245.1, read on the forward strand.
GTGTTCATAACCTGCTCTGAAATAAAAATATCTGGCAGCTTCAATCTCGGTACTGATACCTGCGGCTAATGGGTAATCTGCTGTTTTGTTTAATCCGATACCGATATCAAAATTGAAAAATGAGGTTAAAGGAAGGGTTGTGGGTAGTGGTGAAAACAGCATCGAGAGTCCTGTTTCGAGGGGGAGGTGTTCTCTGGTTGTTCCGTAGGAAATTCCGGGACTGAAATTAGCGCAATAGATTCTGGAACTGATCCATGGGGTGCCGATAAAAAGAAGATCAAAAGTACCATTTACGGTCCTTGCAGAAATGTGGTCAAGGCGGCTTTCGATATATGAGACTGCAAGTCCGGCATTGATTTTTTTGTTCAGGAATGATCTGGCGAAAGTGGCACCTGCAGAGAATTCAATCATTTTGGGGTTTGATGGTTGTTCATTGATATCCCTGGCATCATTTATTGAACCGGGAGTAAAAACCTGTGTAAAAAAGCCGTAAGTGCCGATATCCAGAACAGGGAACAGGGCTGCTCCATACTCCTTTCGAAGCCCGAAGAGCCACTCTGTGTGGCTTAGGGCGAAAATATATCGGTCGAAAAGGGCAGAATTGGCAGTAAAAAGGGGCAAGTCTGTTGCGTCCATTGAGCCTGGTGAAGAGGCTTTGCCGCGTGCAATATTAACGGCAGAAACGGGAATAGTCAGAAAATTGCATGTTGTATGACCACTGTTTTTACCATAAATATCGGTCAGCCAGCGAAAATATGACGCTGAGGAAATGGAAATTACGGTTAACAGGATCAACAAGATGATATGAAACCTATTCTGCATTAAAATAAGATTATCATATACTGCCGATTTTTTCCATAAATAACATTCGAGGTGGAGATAGGGAACAGGGTGGGCAGTGAGATTTAAGGACTGGGAAAAAAAAGTCTAAGAATAAAACCCAAATCGCAACAGGAAAATGTCTGAACCTCTGATTGTACCTGATTAGGATGATTAAAACAATGATTGATTTTTTTGATTATTTCCGATTTCCTGTAAACAGAACTATACACAGGTTGCCACACGCCCACAATATCAATATATTGTTCTATTCCTGTTTCGTATTTTGAGTTTTCCTAATCGTTTTGTTTCGAATTTTTATTAGCTGCTGCGGGGGACGTGTGCGCTCGGCGGACATGATGATTCTCTGTAAATTCATTATTTCTTATATAAAAGAATTTTTAAGAGTGGTAGTAAAAATTAACTATACGGGCTTTCGCGCCCGGACGACGAGTTCCTTTTTCCAGGGCAAAAAAGGAACCAAACCGCAAAATTATATAATATAGCAAAGCCGAAGGCTAAACTCCTTACGGTTAAAGAATGGCAA
>JAAYEB010000029.1 GCA_012728995.1 Fibrobacter sp.
ACCCATGTTAGTAACGAGAGAATGCGCAAAATTGTCAGTCCGATAGCCGGAATGCTTTTTGATATTGGGGGTAAAAATTAATGTACAGACACAGTACATCTTATGTGCACTTCAGATAGAAAAAAATTACATGAAAGCCGTCTAAAGTTGGATAAAATATGCACTTTTTTGCAATAACGAAATATAGTTTAAGGGGTTCATGAAAGCTGTAGTTGTTGTAAATTTTGGCGCCTAATTTTTCAAGGCAGGATAAAACGGGCCATAAAAGAGAATTATTCAGCCGTCCTGGCTGAAATTTTGAGAAAAAGAAATGCATGAATTATACTATATATTGATATTTATATGCAGACATACCCTAAATATTGGAAAATACAATGATATTCAAATTTGGTGAATTTTTTTGCGGCCCTGGGGGACTTGGAATAAGCGCCCACAGGTGCAATGTAAAAAAAGGAAAAGAACTATTCGCGATAAAGTCCGCATGGGCAAACGATTATGATAGGGACACGTGCCAAACCTACCAAAATAATGTACTTACTGGCAAAAATTCCGACGGGAAAGTAATTTGTAAGGATGTACGAAAGCTAAATATCACCGAACTTGCAGATATTGATGCCTTTGCGTTCGGTTTTCCATGCAATGATTTTAGCGTCGTCGGTGAACAAAAAGGTATTAACGGTGTATTTGGACCGTTATACTCTTATGGTGTTAATGTTTTAAAACACTTTCAACCAAAATGGTTCCTTGCAGAAAATGTCGGTGGATTAAGAAATTCCAATGATGGGAATTCATTTAAAAAAATCCTCAAAGAAATGTTTAATGCTGGATATGATATCTTTCCAAATCTTTACAAATTTGAACAGTACAGTGTCCCCCAAGCTCGCCATCGAATTATAATAATTGGTATACGACATGACTTAAATTTGAAATTCAAAATACCAGCACCAACTTCACCAATTCCCAAAACATGTAGGGAAGCAATAGAAAATCCCAGAATAACAGCGGATGCTCCAAATAATGAATTAACCAATCAAGCAAAACAAGTAATAGAACGTCTTAAGTATATAAAACCGGGCGAAAATGCCTTTACGGCAGAATTACCGCCAGAATTAAGATTAAAGGTTAATGGAGCCCGTATAAGCCAGATTTACAAGAGATTAGACCCAACTAAACCCGCATATACTGTAACAGGAAGCGGCGGCGGCGGCACTCATGTGTACCATTGGAAGGAAAACCGTGCTTTAACGAATAGAGAACGGGCACGCTTGCAGACATTTCCCGACAATTTCATTTTTTGTGGTTCAAAAGAAAGCGTGAGAAAACAAATCGGCATGGCAGTCCCACCAGTTGGAGCCGATCCAATCTTTGAGGCTGTGTTAAAAACTTTTGCAGGAATAAGTTATAAATCTATCGAATCGAACATGGCAGAATTTCAATTGATACAAGATTATCGTACTAATTTTGAAGAGGCCAGTGTTGAGCAGTTGAGATTGCTGGAAAGAAGGGGGGCATACGCATAAATGATTACAAAATGCTTATATGATGAAATTCTTCTTAATCCGATTAAGGATGGCGCAGACACCTGCCACATTGTATCTGGTTACGCCACATCGGCAATGGCTTTTCATCATTTACAAGCCGCATTTGAAATGAATAGTAAAATGAAGGCTCACTTGATTGTTGGAATGTGTCCGACAGACGGTATTGCAGTTAGCAATCATAAAGGCTTTCAAAAATTAATGAGCGAAGACTTCGAAGGTAGATTTGAATGTAGCTACATAACTTCCCTACCCCCTCTTCATTCTAAAGTTTACGCATGGTCAAAAAATGGTGCTCCAATCTACACCTTTATCGGTTCAGCGAATTATACCCAAACCGCTTTTAGTAATTCGCAACGGAATTGTATGGCAATTGCCGATGCAAGCCTTGGGTTGCATTATTATGAAAGCCTTGTTGACGAAACGATATATTGTACGCATAATGACGCTGAAAATCTTGTTACTGTTTATAATGACTCCAAATACAAGCGATTAGTCGTCGAGAAAAGAATTCATGAGGAGCATGAAGTATTACCAACAGATGTCGGGCTTAAAGGGCTTGAGCATGTAAAAATTTCTTTTTTAGATAGGACTGGAAATGTTCCAAGCCGTTCGGGGCTAAACTGGGGTCAAAGAGAAGGTAGGAATAGAAACCAAGCATACATCCCGGTTTCTTCTGAAATTAACCGTTCAGGTTTTTTTCCACCCAGAACAGTACATTTTACCATTCAAACTGATGATGATAAAATACTCATTGTAACAAGGGCCCAAGACAATGGTAAAGCGATACATACACCACATAACAACAGCTTAGTAGGGGAATACTTCCGAAATAGATTGAATTTGCCTGAAGGTGAATTTATTACCGTTGACCATCTAAATCATTATGGTAGAACTGATGTTGATTTTTATAAAATCGACAATGAGAATTATTTCATGGATTTTTCTGTAAATACAAATGGACAACCTAACCAAAGAACAACGTAGAAAAAACATGACAAGAATCCGTTCACAAAATACGAAACCAGAGCGGATAATCGAGCAGGAATTAAAACGTAGAAAGATTTATTTTGCCAAACAGGTCAAAACTATTATTGGTAAACCTGATATTGTATTTCGGCGTAAAAAAGTAATTGTATTTATTGATTCCGATTTCTGGCACGGTCATCCGAAAAGATATATAAAACCCAAGACCAATCCAGAGTATTGGGTGCCCAAAATTGAAAAAAATGTGGAAAGAGATAAAAAAGTCAATAAGGAACTGAAGAAATGCGGGTGGAAGGTGATCCGATTGTGGGAGTATGATATAAAAAAAGATTTGAATGGGTGTGTTAGGAAAATCCTGAAAGCAATTGACAAGCCTTTTTAACGTCCTGTTATAAGGGCTTAATATTTTCATGTCACGAGAAAGAAAAATTAGGCACCAAAACTCCCACCAACAGCAACAGCCAGATTGCGCTTCGCTCCACCCAAATTTCCCTCCACTTCGTTGCGGGAAACTTCTGGCGTGTTGCCGCCCGTTGCGCAATAAAACTGGCACGGAAATAAGAGCCGCCACGGAAGAAGCTCATCAATAAATTGAATATGAAGAATAATTAACAAATTAATGTCAAAATGTGCAGCTCTTGTCAATAATTATTTGTAGATCGCGTTAGCTGTTCCGTACAAGAGGCCTGCACAATTGTCATTATTGTAATGAACGTTTCATAGCATCTCCGCTCTCTTGTTTTTTAAGGTAGTCGCGTTATTGCGATTACACCTCTCCATTAATCGCATAAATGCACTCACCTTAGCATGGTTTCAGCTATGCATTACACATTTAATAATTTGAAATTATTCGAGTTACACATATTTCACCCGTTCCGGCACACATCTTGTTTTCGTCCTTACGCTTGTAATTTCACCCGTAAGGATCGCAGATGTCCGCATCAGCACACATTTTCAGGAAGAAAAAACAATCGCGACAACCGCTTGTCCCGTTCAGGAAACCGAATGTCGCCAGAGAGTGTAAACCGCCGGGAACGTTCTATCTCCCTGGTGACCACGAAGCTTCACCGTTCTTAAAGTTGCCTGCGTCGACTTTGATGAGTTTGAACGCGTATACCCTGAAAAGTTTCAGGCCAAGTATGGGTTCTGGCGACCGATTATTCGTACATCAATCGATATATTCTTGAAGTGCGGTGATCTGAAAGAGGGGTTTGCTCGTGTGATCCGTGTGAAACGCAAGGAGGACGCTTCCGCTCCTCTCTGTGACCTCCTAGGACCAGAGGACCGCAGTGCGGGCGGCCCTCTGGACACACGCGTACCAGGGGGGATCGTACTCTCGGGCCTGCCTTGTAATGTTCACCCATCGCCGTACCTACGGCAATGGACCGGGGCAGGCCCTGCGATTCGACTAGCCCCCCCCTTGGAACCTTCGATTCATTTGGCGGCTTGCGCTGTGGGTCAGCGGGTGGGGGAAGCTGGATGTGGGAGCAGGTTTTCGGAGATCCAGGCCGGCATGTCATGCGGGACATTACCAATGCTCAGACAAACTGGGGGAGGTTATTGATGCAGCTTGTACCCGTTATTCGAAAAATATAGTATACTAAGAGTATACTATAAGTACTTGTTTGGGGGGGCTATGAGTAAAAAGTTCATGTTTGTGCTAGGGCTTGCCTTGTCGGCGGCACAGGCATTTGGTTCCGTCTATTATGTTGCCACCGACGGAAATGATGGAAATCCAGGTTCAAAGTCAAAGCCCTTTGCATCTCTCAATAAGGCAAACGCCGTGGTGACTGCGGGCGATACCGTGTTGATTCGTGGCGGTGTCTATTACTTGCGAGATACAGTTTATGTCAAGACTTACAATATATCGGCGGGCATCCACTTGACTGCGAGTGGTGAAAGCGATGACAAGCGCATCCATTACCTTGCGTATCCTGGCGAACGGCCGATTTTTGACGGAACAAACCTCTTGGTTGGGGGCGGTTACGACCATTACGATGGTACAATCGAAAGTGTGGAGTACACCTCGCCAATCGTGATTGAGGCGAAATACCTGCATCTGAAGGGGTTTGAAGTTCGGGGCGTTCCCATGAAGCATAATTCAAATTCTGGTATTTATATTCTTTATAGCAAGCATATCTTCCTGGAACAAATTGATAGTCACCACAACAGTGGTCCTGGATTCTTTGTCAACGACGGGCGTGCTAACGGCGGCGGTCATTACTTTTTGAACTGCGACGCGCACGACAACTATGACCCTTATGGTCGCCAGGGCGATGGTGAAAATGCCGACGGTTTTGGCGTGCATTACCAAGAGAGTGGTGATACCACCAAGTTCTATGGATGCCGTGCCTGGTGGAACAGCGATGATGGTTTTGATTTTATTAATCAGGAATTCCCCGTAGTCGTGAAGAACAGTTATGCCATGGGAAATGGCTACAGCGATTATGGAACCAAAACGCCGCCAAGCGGAAATGGCTACGGCTTTAAGATGGGGGAAAGCAAGACGGGCAAGGGGCGCCATGCCATCAAGTATTGCGTCGCCTGGAAAAATACGGCCTCAGGTTTTTATGCAAACTACACCAGCGTCGGTAGCAAATGGTTCAACAATACCTCCTACAATAATGGAGATCGTTCCTTTAATATGGCATCTACGACCTATGATTCTGAGGGTAGGGAAACAGCCCCAGTTGCCGTGTTGACGGGCGACAATGTTCATGTGTTGAAAAACAACATTGCCTACCCGAACACGCTTTCTCGTATCGGTGGCGAAAACGCCAGTGGCGAAAACAATACCTGGAACTTGAATCTGGATTTGACTGAATCGGATTTCTTGAGCGTCGATGACCCGAGCATGACCATTACGGGCGAAGATCTCTCGATGATAGCGGGGGCGCTAGGCCCGCGCAAGGCTGACGGCAGTTTGCCCGATGTAGCTTTCTTGAAGCTGAAGGCAGGGAGCCGCGCCATTGACAAAGGGGTGGATGTGGGAACACCGTTTGCCGGAAAAGCTCCCGACTTGGGCGCTTATGAATATTCGTCCAGCTTCGCGGATAGCGCAACATCTATTACAATGAGTATTGGCCATTCCGCAGAAGCATGGAGTTCGCTAAGCGTGTTTAATTTGCAAGGACGCTACCTGGGAACTTTGCGGATCGAACGTGGTGAAACTTTTGCCAGTGCTCTGCAGAAAAAGTTAAAAAATTCTGGGGCATATTTGGTACGATGCGGGCATAATTTACTAAGAAAAAAAGTAAATGTAAAGTGACACATAGTGTGGGGGCGTTAGCTTGACTTTTAACTTGTTTTATCGAATGGGGTGCATTAACAATAAATAATACTGCTGATGAACGGATTAATCGTCCATTCACTTTTGGTCGCAACAACTGGATGCAAACCGTATCTGAAAATGGTACAAGATGGATGCTTACAGATTAAATTGCATAAGTTTGGTAAGTATTATCACCTACTTCCATCGATGGACCGCTACCCGCAGCAGGATAATAGTGTACCATAATTTGACTTCCGGAATTCTGGGCCATAAGTAGAATCGAGAGAATTCTGTTTTTGTTAGCTTCTGTAGCATCCGTTTTAACTCCAAAGCTTGATATTGAAACTGGATAACCTGGGTTTGGAACGATTTCAAATGTTATTACATCTGCCGAACCTGTCCACCCATTTATCCACACCCTACTAACAGTACCTTGTGCGTATTGCCAAGCAAAGACACTTGAAAAAGAAAACATTAAAAAGAACGCCGAGCGATGTCAAAACCTGTACAAAAACAGTTTGCTTTTTGCATTTTTTAGTACCTTGTATATAATATCCCGCTCTAGTGTAATAGTGATCCTGTTTGAACAGTGGGTATCCTTTTATTTAAATTATATTAATTGCGGGAAACAGACATTGGTCGAAATGTTTTGCCGCAAGCGGAAGGCAAGACAAAATCAAATAAGAAAAATCGCGCGCAATAAGAAAGAAGACAATATAAATGAATAAGGGAAAAAACACTGCGATTTTTGTTGTAGAATGCTTATTTCAAATAATCATGGTTTTCTCGATTCTTTTTGTCACAAGTTGTTCAAGAAAGGTAATAGAAAATGCAAAGTATTCTGATAGAATTCGAAATGAAGTTAAGTCAGAAAATGCGATTCGATCTAAAAGCGATATTTGGGAGCAAGTAGAACCTGTTACTTATGAATTGAAAAGAATTTATGAAAGTAGCTTTCCGGCAGGAAGAAGGCCAAAAGGGGAAATAAGAATCAAGTTTGCCGTTGATGCATATGGAAAAATTATCTATTTCGAAAAACTGATTTCTTCCTTTGAAAACACTGAATTTGAAAAAGAAGTCATTGAACGGTTGAAAAAGCTGTCATTTCCAGATTTTTCAAGAATCAATCCAGCAGATGTTACAGAGGTCGTATTTCCATTTAGGTTTATTGAATAGTTAGAGCGCTAATGCAAAGGAAATAGCAAAAAGAATGTGCGCAGGAGAAGGAAGAGCGGCAAAACACATCGGCCAACACGGTAAGGCAGGCTCGCTATCGCTCGACCCAAATGCTGAAGCACTTTTGCCTTACCGGAACCGTTAGCCGATATATTTGCAAAGATTGGCAAGAAAGGTGAATCAGAAAAAATAATTACTGATGCATATGACAGAGCTCTTGAGTTGGTCACCGAAAAATCCGGTCAATGGCCGGAAAAACTTGAATGGGGTTGGATTGAAAACCGCCATATCATTCGGGCCTTTGTGAACATGGGTATTTTGTATTGGAAAAAAAATAAAACCTTAGAGGCTTATTCACTTTTTCAAAAGTTATTAGAAACAAATCCTAATGATAATGCCGGTGTCCGATATTTTATGCTTGCTATCCTAGAAAAAATGCCTGAAAAAGAGTTTAACAAACGGTTTGATAAAGGTGGTTATTGGGATAATGAAATTGATGACTGGTTTAATGAAAAGGTTAAGAATCATAAAAAAGAATTTAATAACTGGTTAAAACTTTATGGTGAATAAATTATATACTGTACTGCTTTTGATAAAATGTTTCGCAGGGAGCACGCGCCCCCGCGAATCTTCAGAAATGTAGAGGAGCAAAGGGCTGAATTGTTCATGGTGAAAACTGAACATCAACCTTGTTTAAGCAGGGAGGAATGTTTGGTAGACGCAAGGCCAGTACGGCCATAATGAACAATAAGGGTCTTAAGAGCCGGGTGATTCACGTATTGTTCTGTGAGGGACTGAGGATGAAATCCCCTCAGTCTACTCGACACATAATATTCTTATCATGAAATGTCAGGCATAGCATAATGTGTTCGGCGCACAAGAACATCTGTCTTTATTGCAATTCACAAGTCAACTATCTCCCTGTTACAGAGACTGTCTGAGCACTCATTTTATCGTTAGTACCTGCCTGAAGCAGGTAGACTCCGGGGGAAACACCTTTTCCAAGTTCAACTGAATGAAATCCGGTTCCAAGCACATATGTTTTTGAATCAACTATTCTGCCTTTGAAATCACTCAGCCTGAACATTCTCTTTCCAGTCCTGTCGATATTTACCGAGCACAGCACCAGCCCATTTTTTACGGATACAGCCAGAGGGTCTTTCGATACAGGCACGAAGGATTTTTTGATTGTCCGGGTTTGCTCGTCCGGGGGAACGACAATATTATTCAGCCCGTTTCCCTGCATATCTGTCAATGCAAGAACGAGAGTTCCATCCTTTACCAGAACATTATCTGTGTCAAACTGTGTAAAATCTTCCATTGTGTGCGTAGCCTTTGACCATCTCGAGTTATCTAATGTATTGAAATCGTCTGTCCATTCAAGGGTAAACGTCTTGTCCTGCTCCGAATAAGAGTAGTACTTTATCCAGTTTACAAACTGATACTTTGGTAAAATATCAGCACTGAATGGTCCAACCCAGCTCGAAATAGCGTTTGCCCACATATTGAAGCGGTAAGACTGTGGGATATTACGACAGTCTTCAACCTGGTTTTTGGAATCTCCGGTTTCTGTGCGCCTGACTTCCTTACCATCAAAAGAAAACGAAATGTAGTCTGGAGTCCATTCTATTATGTATGTATGATAATCTTCTGCAGGGTTCACATTTAATTGTGGAAAATATTCAGATGTAATTCTTCCATCAGCAGTACCGGTAATGATATTTGTCTGGAATCTGTCGGTGTAGCGGCCCAGGACCTCAATATCGATTTCCCGCCATGGATTTCCAGTTCCGGTCATCCATCCGTCATTTTCGTAGGTAAAAAAGGTGGACAGGATGCCATCGCCCTGCGCAGTTCTCATTCTTAGTTCATAACGCCCATAAAGCTGCTGGTCGAGTGAAAACAGTTCTCCACCTCTTACCTGTATTTGCGAATAAGCGATTGAAACAACAAATGTCAGCACCAGAATTAATTTTCTCCACATAAGAATCCTTTCTGTTTTGTTTGATATTTATCATAATAAGATAAAAAAGGAAATAGAAAACTACTGGCCGGAAATATTATATATTAATTAAAGTGTTTACTGTTTATTTAAATCATTTAATAATGTGGAGTTAAGTTATCAGAAGACATCCGGCCCGGGATAAAATCGCAGCAATCATCCAGAAACTGCTTCATGATGCCACTATAGACACACTGCCCTCAGTGCGTCAGTTATCCAGGCTCAGCGGAGTTTCACCATCAACGGTGTGGAAAGAGATATCTCTCCTTCAAAAGAACGGAAAGCTGTTAACGCGCTGGGGACACGAAATAAAGATTGTTAAAAGGGGATCCCATTCACCTGTTTCTAAAAGCAAAGTAACCAGGCAGCCCAAATGGCAACTGATCCGCGACAGGATCTCAAATGATTTTCTTAACGGACACTATCGCCCCGGTACACCTCTTCCGGGCATAAAAGAGCTGCAGTTGCGATATTCTGTCTCTTATCCTACGATCATAAAGGTTCTGGATTCTCTTTGGAGTGCAGGAAGTATCGACAGGTCGGGAAGACATTACCAGATTGCTCGATCGAACGGCTGCATACGGTGGCGGCCGAAAATAGTTCTGATCAGTGCAGGTACACCTTCGGGGAAACCAAAAATTACTACAGAGCGCGAAAGGGAGTTTTACCATTATTTATCACTTGAAGCAGCTTGGGCACAAGTGGATCTTGAGCATGTTTTTTATGAAGACTGGGGTGCAAAGCCGATTTTCTACACACCTCTTCAACAACAGACCAAATTGACTGATAATGACAATGTGCTGGGCTATATTCTCTCATCATGGCACATCAGGGATTACACTAAATGCCTGCGATGGCTCAGTGCTTTCAAAAAACCGGTAGCAGTGTGGATAGAAAAGGCTTTTGATGATGTCAGGATGATGCGCTCGCAAAGGGCATATTTCAATATCGGTTATTCTACAATACCCGGCAGACGCATGGGTGAACACTTTTTGAAACTGGGGCATAAAGAGGTAGCTTATTTATCTCCGTTTCACGGGAGCAAATGGTCGCAGGAAAGATGCGCAGGATTATTTAACATTTACAAGGAAATGGGTAAATCATATAAAATTCATCCATTTACTAATAGTAGCGCTTCAAGTGAATGGGATTTTCAGGACCTGGCCCAGAAAGGGGATGTAGCGCGTCAACAGGAACTTCTGTTCAAAACAGTTTCCGGATCTCTTCATCAGTGTCTAAGACTCCGCATGGACCAGTTCAGATATGACAGCTTAAGGTATATTCGTGATTCCCTCATACTGAAGAGCATGGAGGAGCATGTTTTTCGCATACTTGAAAACAGGTCTATTACTGCCATTGCGGCTGCAAACGATCTCTGTGCCCTTCTTGTGCTTGACTTACTAAAAAGCCTCAGGGTTGAAGTTCCACAGCGGATTTCCCTTGCCGGTTTCGACAATACATTTGATTCTCTCACCAACAGGCTTACCAGTTACAGTTTCAACACACATTCACTTGTAAGAGCGATGATACGTCACATTACAGGCGATCCTTTTTCACCCGGTGCAAAACAGATGCAGTTTTTTGATGGTGAAGTAATTGAGAGGGCAACTACACAGGTGCTTAAGTAAACTAAAAAGTATGCAATTTTTCAAAAATGTACTCATAACAGACTGTAATATCAGCAAAAATAGCTGATTGACAATTAAAGCAATGTTGAAGTAATCTTCAACGAAAGCTTACAATGAAAATCAAAAAAATGCCATTTGGCAAAAAAATAATCTTATATTGAATGGATAACAATTAACAGGATTTAACAGTTTAATGACCAGTTTCCTTATAATCAAAAAGTAACGCCAGGGCTAATTGGTTCTGGTGTTTCATTTTAAAACCCGTCAGGTAAGTACTCGCCCCATTGGGACATCCACTTCTCGCTTCATTAACAATAATTGTTGAAGTATTCTTCAACAGAAATTTGCTCAAAACCTTATTATTTCAGGTAATATTTTGATAATTATTTTATATTAAAAAAATAAGGCGAAAATAGTTCAACATATAAGCTAAAAATGGTTCAACAGAATGTAATGATTTAAGGAATTGAATTTTAACCGTATAAATAAATTTTTTGGATTAAAATCCAAAACAGTCACAAGTATCAAGTTATTGCCAGATAATCAGCTCGTATTAAATTGATAAATTTTAAATGACTTAAAAGTAATTGCGTTACAGTGAAAGGACCGGGTTCCATGTGTACTAAACATTTTAAGACATCAATACCTGTTTTAGCTGTTGTTTGTGTGTTTCTCGCCGCAGCTTCAGTTTGTCGGGCCCAACCGGCAGCCGGAGCAAACAAGTTTCTTGGTAATATCACTACCCGCAATCAGGTACGCTCAGATTTTATGACATACTGGAACCAGATTACCGGTGAGAATGAGCATAAGTGGTCGTCCATTGAGGGGTCACGTGACAGAATGAACTGGGGTGGAGCAGATGCAATCGCCAATTTTGCAAAGGAGCATAATATCCTCTGGAAATTTCATACACTTATCTGGGGTTCCCAGTATCCCTCATGGTTAAACGGACTTTCCTCCAACGAGCAACGGGAAGAGATCATTGAATGGTATGATGCTGTTGCCCAGCATTATCCTGATGTGCAGATGATTGATGTGGTAAATGAAGCCTATCCGAGTCATGCACCGGCACCTTTCAAAAATGCACTGGGTGGTGATGGGAGTACCGGTTTTGACTGGATAATCGAGTCATTCAGGCTTGCAAGAGAGAGATGGCCAAATGCAATTCTTATTTATAATGATTATAATAACTGCGAATATAACAATGAAGTAAACTGGACAGTCGAACTGATTAATGCCATGCTGGCAGCGAATGCACCTGTTGATGCAATTGGTTGTCAGGCTCATGACGCTTTTAAAATCCCAACTTCCACTGTCAAAAGCAACATAGACAAGCTTGCAGCCACAGGTCTTCCGATATTCATTACCGAATATGATATCGGAGAATCGGATGACAATAGACAGAAACAGATCATGGAGGAACAGTTTACCATGTTCTGGAATCATCCAAGAATTGTTGGAGTTACATACTGGGGTTACATTGTGGGGTCAACATGGCGTAATGGTACCGGTTTGTTGAATTCCAACGGTTCTGAACGTCCGGCACTTACATGGCTTAAGGAATATGTAAAGGAGAACCCGAATCCGCCCAATGACTTTCCGGATTTATTGACTAATGGAGGTGGCTCTACAAGTTATCGGCTTACCGTTAGTACAAACGGGCGGGGAACCGTTACCCGCACTCCTGATGAAGACAGCTTTTCTGAAGAGACACAGGTAACTTTAACCGCTGCGCCATCGGAGGGCTGGGTTTTTAACAGCTGGAGTGGTGATGCCACTGGAGATCAGAACCCTTTAACGATAACAGTTGATAAATCAGTTAAAATAACAGCCGTTTTTACAACTGAAAATGGCAGCCACGATCTGATCTCCAATGGAAGTTTTTCATCTGGAACAGATTCCTGGAGTTTCAATAACTGGGGTGGTGATGGTTCCGGAAGTGTCGAAAACGGCGAATACAAAATTACAATCAACTCTACGGGTGATAATGATTATGATATACAGGCTGTGCAGCCTGGCATATTGCTGGAACAGGGAAAAGCATACCGTCTGATTTTTGACGCTTATGCATCAGGAAACCGAAATTTAGATGTAAATGTTGGTATGCCTGTAGATCCATATTCCACATTTCTGACAAATATCATTGATGGTGATACCACAGCCAGTCTTACAACCGATAAACAGACATTTATTCTGGATTTTATCATGGAAGAAGAAACCTATGATAATTCCAGAGTCGAATTCAGCGCAGGGCTGAATTCACCATCTGTTTATATTGATAACGTTTCTCTTTTTGAAATCGAATGGTCTTCAGTTTCCACACCTGTCAAAGCAGTCAGGGCAGAACCATTGAATATCAGACAGAAAGGATCACGTGTAATAATCAGTTTGGACAATGGAAAAAACAGCAGTGTATCACTTGACATATTTGACCTAAGGGGCAACATCATCCGCTCTTCCAGTTTTAAATCAACAGATGAGCCTTTTTCCGCTCAATCTTTTGTATTCAATGTATCAGACATCTCTAAAGGTTATTATGTCATTAGAGTTCGCAGCGGAAATGTTGTCCGGAAATCAAGGCTGATTATAAATTGACTGTGAGCTGAAAAATTGAATTGTGAAGTATGATTTGAAAAAGTAATGTAAAACTTTTTTCGGGGTTGTTATCGGAATCGAACCATGTAAAAAAAGGATGCAGATACGATACTGATCAGATCGGGTTGCCAGGCCTGGGCGAAACACAAAAATTGCACCACACGTTAAATAGTAAAATCAATATCAGGTTTTAATAAAAATCCTTGAAAAGGAGGGGGTAAAGATGTTAAGAAATACCTGTTATGTTATTGTGTTTACAGTTTTTTTTGCGTATTCTCAAACAGTTAACCTGGGGGGAGTAGTATCCAATACTGGTGGAGAACCAATTTCTGATGCTATAGTGTTACTGGTAGGCCAAAACATGAAAGATACTACGAATGCCAATGGAGAATATTTGCTAATAAGTACTTCCGTAAACAAGCAGTCTGCGATTGTGCCGCGAACAAATGATATTTCATTAAAAAACGATGTGTTGCAATTCACTCTGGGTTCTCAATCACCCGTAAAGATTGAAATATTTGATTTGAATGGAAACCTTCTCAGGAAAGAAGTAAACATGAACGCAGCTCCAGGAGTGCATAGATTCGATATCTCAAGAAAGGTCCAGGCTGCAAATCTCCTTGTTGTAAAAGCTTCAATTGGAATGTCGGAAGTATCATTTCGATATATGGCCTTGAAGGGGGGGCAGTATGCTGTAACTCCTCTATCCAAATCGGCAATGTCCGGGGTCAACAGTTTAGCAGCAATGAAGGATATTGTCGATACCCTCAGAGTTACGGCTTCAGGTTTCCAGACAAAGTCTGTTGCTATTGCCACTCTGGATAATCAGCAACAAAACATAACCCTTGAATCTGAACCGGTTGGAAAGGAATTTCCCACGGCCAATCCCGCCGCAGCGGGTCCGTTTGAAGTGGCGGCTGACAAGAATGTGGGACCGCTTGCAGGCACTCAAAATGACCCTGTCTATGGCGAACAGCAACGCTTTAATGTCTACCGCCCTAAAAATCTTGCAACCAGCGAGTACCTGCACCCGATTCTGATATGGGCTAACGGGTACGGGGACAACCCCGAGCAGAATCCACCAAAATGTGTCACTGATCCGAATGCAAATAAGTGGTGTGGACAGTATTTGCCTATGATGAATCATCTCGCGTCGCACGGTTTTGTTGTGGTAGCATCATTGAGTACGGCCACAGGAATGGAACCTTACCCAACTCTTGCGGGCATGGACTGGATAATCGAGCAGAACGAAGATCCTGACAGTCCCTACTATCATCGTCTGGATACGTCGAAAATTGGGCAGTTAGGCCACTCGTTTGGAGGAATGTCAACCTGCATGACCGCATCCGACCCTCGATACAAGGCTCTTGCCACGATTTGCGGGACCAGCACGCTAAGTGGCCTACACACTCCGATACTGTTTTTCTGCGGAGGGAATGATGGTACTGTGCCTTGCGATGGTGTTAAGAATACCTTCAGTTCTGTCACGGACCAGCCAGCCTTCTTTATAAACGAACGAAACGCGGATCACGGCAGTTGGGTATATCAGGGTGCCGGTGGCGTCTCTCTTTCTTCGGCTGCCGCGTGGTTCAGGGTTCACCTGATGAATGATACCGAGAACCGCAAATATTTCTATGGCCCGAACTGCACATTCTGCACCGATTCCCGCGTGCAGGTTGAGCAGAACAGTCTTATGGCCCAGTAGCCTTGTCACGATCTCACCAGCTCCTTTCAAGCCCGGATTGCGCGTGATTCATGATATCACGTGTAAGGCCGGGCTTGTTTGATTCTGCTTCAGATGGAAGATGCCAACCATTTTTTGAAGGATCACAAACAACATTAAGATATTCGCTGTAATTATTGGTTGACTCGGGCAGATTCGTGTAACATGGAACCAAGCCATCCTGAATATTTCTCCAGTTGCAATAATGAACCGTCCAGTGATAAAAGCAGTTGTCTACAGGGTGATTATCCTTGTAGTAAAATTGTCCAAGGTATTGGGGAGTCCAGTCTGTCTTAAACTGAAGAAACTGGCTGGCGGCAATTTACAATAGAGTACCAAAAAACCACCTTGCAAAACTGGCGCTTTCGGTACCGGGTTCTAAAATGCTACTATTTATGTTCTATTATTTCTTCTACAAAAGGTTTAGCGGTGTCATAAAGATGGTTAAATAAAATCATTTAATTGATCGGTTGTGATAACAACTTGCAGCTACCGCCTGTGAGTGTGAAACATGACTCGAAAAAAATATAGTAATTTACGGATAACATTCCGGAGTTGTTGTCAAATACAAAAATAGTGATGTTTTCTCTTATGGTGTCAGTATCTGGTCAGAAACTCGTATGCAAAATACTTTTCTACCATTCACATAAACATTCGGGTAAAAAGAGACTTTTCAGCTCCCAAATAAACAGTTTTTTCAATGATTGGAAGGTTTTTTCCGCAACATTTCTTTTCGGAGTTCAGAGAAGTCAATTTTTCTGTATTCGGTTTCAAATAAATTATATATGGTAGGGTATACGTACTTTATTTGTACTGCTGCGGCTTTCGGTTGTGTACAACTGTTTTTACCTCGCAAACTGTTCCGTAAAACGGTCAACAATACTGCCAGAACTTTACCATTAACAACTGTAAAACCGAGCATTTGTTCAATGAATAATAGATTCTTACGCGAATTATTACCGCCGTAGATACCCTGCGTTATAATGGAAGTTGCTGTTTTTTTTCAAAAAACGAGGGCAATGGATTTTCCAGGGGGTTAGAATAATAAGAGATAAGAATCATTATTATCACAGATTTTCATTCAAAAATGCTCATTCTTATTTCAATTATCTCTTTTAGTCTTTTTTTCATGACTTTCGGTAACCTCCCCGAATCAATAACATCAGTTAGTTTACCCTTTGCACGGATTATCTTCTTGTAAACCTTAAGAGATGCCGCCTGCCCTATCCCCATGCTCTCAGCCAATGTGTTGAAATCGGCCTTTTTGAGGTTCGATTTTTTCCCATTTATGGTCAAAGCAGATTCTTCCCAGTCCTCGGGAATTACTAAAACAGTAGAGAGTAAATCGTATGCAGGTGAAAGCCGCATCCCTTTGGGAGTCTCTATAAGAGAGTAGTTTTTTAAATGCATATCTGAATTACCAGCAATGAAATTAAAAACGACTCTCTCGAACAGGTCAATTATGTCAAGTCCAGGGTAGATAGAATGTTTACGCAACAGCTTTCCGATACGTTCTACAGACCCCTTATATTTATCTTCAGTAAGCCTCTCCGAAATTTGACAGAAATCTTCCATCGCGATTTTCCAATCATCCTCATCCCGGTCGATTCGCCTGGTTATATAAGCAAGCTCACCGGATAATAAACGAATCATGGCATGTGGTACAACTGGAATGTTTATTACTGAAGCCATATTCATTATCGTATCTTCATTTTCAGGTAAATCAGGGTATTCATCAGATGGTGGTTTTAAAATAAATTTACCCCATAAGCCAACAACTGTTAAACGGGTACTGTTGCCGCTTTCCTCTATGCCAAGAGAGAGTTTCTTCTGTACTCCCGTAACAGTAATTCTTGACAGTATGGATTTTGCTGCAAAATCCTGAACATTTTCTAATGTAAGATCCAATATCGGTGGCGGGAAAACACCAAAAAATATTTTCGAACAACGGGCATGATATTCAATATCATTATCTGTTGATCTTGAACATATAAGACATGTTTTACTCATTGTATTCCTTGATACTCACAGCACCGATACAATCGTTGCATACTGTTAAAAGCAGTCCCATTCTATCCTTCGGGTTAATTTTCCAGTTTTTTATCACTACACTTAAAATCCATCCCTCAGGTATAAGGCCATCAAAAAATGGATGCAGTGTTTTGGAATCAAAAGGTTCTTTTTGTAAGGGCATTGTCACACTGATTTTATAAGCTGATGGTGACTCAAGATAAGTCTCATCATAGTAAAATCTATACCCTACCTCATTTTCTTCTATATATCCAGCCAAAACATCTTTGAAGTAAACCAAACCCTTTCTAAGTATTACCATCTGCATCCTTTACCTTTATTGGTCCGGCTTCGTAGCCAAATAATGAAAGAACTTCGTTTAATTTATCCATTCTGATACTTTTTTTCCCCTGCTCAATATCGCGTATAAAACGAAGGCCAACCCCGGCCTTATAAGCGATCTCTTCCTGAGTAAGGGAGGTCTCTTTGCGTTTTTGCTTTAAAAATGTGCTAAACGGTGTGACAGATGTGTTCATAGTATACCCGTACGGGACCTTATTGCTTAAATTTAGGTATTTTATACCCTTTAGGGTATATTTATTCTTTTTTCACTATAAATATACCTTATCGGGTATATTTTAGCAATAATTATACCATAATACCGATTTCGTGCAATGTTTTCAGAATGGATTAAAAATGTGCTATGATTTTATTTTACTTCGATTTTGGGTTGTGTATAACTGTTTTGAACTCGTGAACTGATCCGAAAAAAGATCAACAATGCTGCCATAGATTTTTTTTACAAAACCAATTTTGACAGGGTAATAATAGTCAGAGGTGAACCATCCCTTGTCTCTGTAATAAGTATAGTCCCTGTATTTTTCGTTAAGCTCATTATTAATTTTTGTTCGCCCTGTTCTGAACATTGTAAGTGCACAAATCGATGGTTCCGGATACCGTTCCCGTGTAATCTGCTCATAGTAAGAGTCCGCCAGTTTTCGTAGTGCACGACTGTTTTTTTCTTTTTGTTTTGTTGTAAATGGTTCGATTGTCATAAGAACTTTACCATCAACTGTTTTAAAGCCGAGCATTTGTTCAACGAATGATAAATACTTAATCGAATCGTTACCACCGTATATACCCTGGGTTACAATCGATGTCGCAGCTTTGCCAAAGAATCGGGGGCGGTGAAAGATATGGGAAATCCTCTCAAGCAGATTCTTCAAAAGCACTGAGATATGAAAAGCATAAACGGGAGAGGAAAATATGACTCCATCCGCGGCATCTATCTGAGCAACAATATGCTTGACATCATCATGATGCGGGCAAAACTCCTCTCCTTTATCGAAACAGGCAAGGCAACCAAGACAAGGCTCAATTTTGGCCTCGCAAAGATTGATTATATTGCATTTAAAACCCTTTTTCTCCAGAAAAACCGAAAATTCATTCAGTGCAGCAAGGGTGTTTCTTTTTCGCGGTGAGCCATTCAGAAGAATCACATTCATTTTGTAATCTCCTTTGAAATGGATTTTAGGGGGGCGTGTAATTTCAGATTGGACCTCTTGAATAAGTCTGTAGTTAATCCTTTTAAAATAATCTCGCAGGAAACATTTTGTTCGATAATTCTTTATTTGCCTGATTCCAAAGGAGATGTCAATACCGTTATTACCTGGTCCTGTACCATAAGCTGCATCAGTTACTGATAAAAGGGGATATGCCTTATCAGTTTTTTTGTTTTTAATCTCCCGGAAAATGCTTTAAGGCAGTTGATACCCATTAGGCTGTATGAATCATTCCATTCAGCGTTTCAAGCACTTTCGCATAGATGAAAACAAAAAAGAAAGCACTTTGTTGATGCTCATTACACTCAAATACAAGAAACGTTTGTTTCCGGTTACCAATCATTTTATTTTGGCATTAAATCACAGTTTTTCCATAAACAGTATTTCAAAGGATAATCATTGTGATACTGACCGCACTCTTGCTGATGGTTGTTTTTTCTACTGCCTTTGCGCAAAACCCGATTAACATTTCTGGTATCGTGAAAGACAGCGAAGCGAAAAATCCAATTGCCGGTGTCAATGTAACATTGACAGTACCCGACCTTTCAGTTGTTACGGGAAGTGATGGGCTTTTCAGTATCAAAGGTACTTCAATTCAGATTAAAAGACAGTTTGAACCCAAAAACCGGTTTCCTGTTCGGGGTACCAATGGGCTTTATTTTAATCAGGAAAAAGAAGGATTTATAAAGATCCGTATCCTGGATCTTTCCGGCCGTCAATTGACACGGATTTTCTCAGGAAATCTTGACAAGGGTTTCTGGATGATACGTCCTGAGGAACTGTCCTTCGGACTTTATCTTTGCACGTTTGAAACACCTCATTCGCTCGATGTGATTCGTTTTCTTTCTACCGGTTCCTCAGTTTCATCAAATTCTGGAAATTTTTTAACACGACTTGATAAATCGGGTCCGAAACCAAATTCACTTTCAAAAAAGGCATTATTATCATCGGTTAGAGACACAATCATTGCAGAAAAGGATGGATACAGGACTTTCATAATGCCAATCGATTCATATCAGCAGACTGATCTGGAAATACTGCTTGAAGATACTTCAAATACTGATTTAGATAGTGTTACGATTGTTCCTGATCCGTCATGGACCTGTTTCATGCCTGATGGAATTCCACCTCCAGAGCTTGGAGAGAAAGTATTCACCATTGTTTTAAACTATGATGCTGTTCACGATATCGGTATCACTCGGTTCGGGCAACGTTATCAGTACGACATTGATGGAGGAAGCATAAGCGGAAGCGGGATTGACGGAACGGTTCTCACCGGCGGTCTTGATTATGAATTGATTCTTTCAAACGGGTCAAGGGAACTTGAACAGATTATTATCTTTAGAGCCGGCAGTTCACATATTCTGATGCGTAATGCGGGTGTTGCTCCAGCCGGCGCGGAAAATGTGCGTGTCGTACTTGATTTTGAAGCTCCGAACTCTTCACAATATAACTGGCTTCACGACAGTAAATTTGCAGCGAACCGTGTTATTGACTCGTCCACACAAACAATAACGCTTGAAGTATATGATATCTCAAATGTGTCGCTTACGGATAACCGTATTGAGATTAATGATCCCCAGGATGTTGAAAATCAAACATGGGAGTGTGTGGTAGTAAGCGGCCGGCAGGGAAGTGAAGTTTTTAAAGAAAATGTTTTACTTGGTTCATCAATTTCGATCGGTGCTTCAAAACGGGGTAATAGAAATATTATACCAATCACCGGAGGCAATACTACGGGACGTGTTGAAGGCAGGATACTTCCTGGCGGTGCGGATTATCAGCTTGGAGGCCTTGATGCCCGGTATACGGTTGAATCTAATGATGGCGAATTTATCATTATAAGAAATTGCGGATCAGGGCAGCTTGTCCCGGTTTTTGAGACACGTGTTGACGGGCCGTACGATTTTTTGAACGAGAACAAATATATCAGTTCTCCACCTGGAATCGGAGGTGGGGGGGTATCGATTACCTTTTATGAAATAAACTGAGGGTGAAATTTATTACTGATCACCTTGGTGCCTGATCGCAATATTTGGCCTTTTGTAAATAGTATAATTTGTTAAAGGTCTTTGTTTGCGTACCCCCCAGGCACCTTTTAAATGATAAATCAGGAAATAAGATCAAATCATCTGGGTCGCCGAATGGAGACGACCCAGCGATACCGTATTGCAGCTCAGCAGTTGATACTCCGCAGACAGCATCAATTATTGTTTTAAACGCTTTAATTACTTTTACATAGATTAAAACAGGAAAGAAAGCACTTTATTGATGCTCATTGACTCAAAAACTATATACAAATATGACCGCAGGTGCAATAAAAGTGAATTGATAAAACTAAATTAACCATGAACAGAAACTGATTTAATTTTGGATGAAAGTATCTTATAATTGAAAAAATCACAAACCTGGAAACTGGTATTACTTGCATGGAAATTGAAACCGGCCACATTTATAATAAACTTCAACTGAATTGTAACAGTACCAAAAAACCATTCGGATTTAATGTCTGTGGTTTTTTAAGCAAGGATTTCGGATTAGGTTTTGCGGCCCGAAACACAGTTAAGCTGTTACTGGATAACCATTTTCCGGTGTCGGTTTATGACATTGCGATTTCTGGTTATAGCGGTCCAAAAACTTCTGTATATGATTCGTTAAAATCCGATCAGGATAATCCGTTTCCTTATTTGATTACCATATTTCATGTAAACCCCAATACGTTGCCACAAATCTCAGCTTTTTATGAACCATATTCATCTACCCACATTAACCTGCTTGTTCCATTTTGGGAACTGGAAAAAGCCCCTGTTTCCTGGGCCAAAATGTGCAGTTTTATAGACTATTTTCTGGCACCATCAAGATTTATCGAAAAAGGCTTGCAGGCGTTGTTTACTGAGAAAAAGGTTCTCTATTACCAGCAATCATATCTGCTGCCTTCCGCAATAACCCCGGAGAGGGAGAAATTCGGCATACCATCCGAAAAACTTGTTTTTTTTCAGAGCTTTGATATTGCCAGTGATATCGTACGGAAAAATCCAGTTGCCACAATAAATGCGTTTTACAAGGCATTCCAAAATGATCCTGATGTGTTATTGATATTAAATGTTAATATTACAAACAATATGCCGGTTTTCGTAAATGCATTATCAAAACTGAAAGAGTACGTTTCATCACTTGCAAACATAAAGATTTATGATACGAATCGCAGTTATTCGGATGTGCTTTCGCTTTGCGCAAGCAGTGATGTGTTGATTTCACTGCATCGTGCAGAAGGATTGGGGTTAAGCCTAATAGAGGCAATGGTAATGGGAAAAGCTGTTATAACGACGGGTTATTCCGGAAACATGGATTTTACTGGTAGCAACAACGCCTGCCTCGTACCGTACGAGCTCATTCCTGCCATTTCACCATTCAACCCTAACTTGTCTGGAGCTTCACTTGGATTTGATCCATTCTGGGCAGATCCTGATATAGATTTGGCAGCACGCTGGATGTGTATGCTTCGCGATAATTCGTCTTTTCTTGAATCGATGCAGGAGAAAGCTAAAAACTCAATCGAATCCTTTTTGGCAGAGAGTAAAAAGGCTTCAGTGTTTTTCTTGATGAAAGATTTTTTACAAATTCAATTATAAGAAAAATGGAA
>JAAYEB010000246.1 GCA_012728995.1 Fibrobacter sp.
AAATGCACTTTTCTTTCTAAGGGTAGTATTCTGGCTAATACAGTGATTTATGGTTCGCGCATTTGACCAAATCATAAATAAAATATCGTAGTAAATAATTAAGTGTGCATTGCTTTACATCAGGTTCATATCGGCAGATAATAAATGAGTCATATCAATATCCACTATGAACAAGCCATTTGCCAAAAAACGAATTGACAAACCTGTATTCTCCGTTTTGAAGAAAAAGGATTTTGAGTTGTTCAAGCCTTTGGAGCGCTTTTCTTATAGTAGCGGGATGTGTGATTCCAGAAGCTCTGATAAACTCACGGGAGGTTGTATTTTTGCCTCCTTGTTTTGCTATTGCTATAAGGCATTTAAACTGAATTCCTGTAAGTTTTGACAAGTGGGCTTTGTAACATTTGCTTTCCTGAGCAAAAAGACACAAAAGAGCTTCACGCAATGTTTTTTCATTTACAACTTTTCGCGTATCACCTACATCATAAATTGCAGAACAGAGCTGTTGGGTATGCACGGGATTTTATGGCCGCTAAGAAAACGTGGCCGGAGTTTGTTATCAAGTTCAAGGCGATTACCAATCAGTTTAATACTAATTGGTTTAAAGTTGCTTTTGGGACGAACTGTTTTTTTATGCTTTGAACAAAAGAGTAAAAAGATAGTCCGTCCCATTTTTTCCAGAAAAAAAAATCCTGATCGAATGAATTATTTCATGTTTTGGTATGAAAATTGATTGCTTTAAAGAAAAACTTACCTGAGATATGAAATAGTCACAACAATCCTTTTTATCGAAAAAATTCATAAAGATAAAAATTTCTTTGTGAAAATTGGAGCTTTTGAGACATTGCTACAGGTCCATAAAATCAAATAAAGACTATAAAAACGTTTTTCCTTAGTCCCGTTTCGAATTTATTTATTTGTAAATTGTAAGTAATGCCATGATGGCGTGTTCGGTTGTGCATATATTTCGGATCAAATAAAGTTGTTTCGATTAAATTCATCAGTCTATCAATATTTGAGAACAGAATTTTATTTCATATAAAGAAAACCTGATTTTTCTGTTGGAGATGTCATAATGAGAATAAATATAGGGAGCTGGATATCAATTGTTCTTTTTTCAACTGTAGCGTCATCAGCAATGGTTATCCGTAACTACACCGGAAAAGATGATGAATATATACGGACAGAATCGGGTAATTTTGATGAGGATTATCTTTTTCTGGGAAATGAGCTTAGATTTTCCGGTACTGCCGAAGATTTGGTGTTTTTGGGCAGACGTTTGATTTTTTCGGGTGAAACAGAACTGACATTGATAAATTTGTCCCAGTATCTGATTTTCTCGGGAATTTCAGGTAATGGCATTATCAGCGCTGCAATGGATATTGATATAAGTGGAACCATAACGGGTAACAGCTATGTGGGATGTAAATCGTTTGTTTTGGGAGACAGTGGTGTCATAAACGGCAATCTGTTCATTGGTTGTGCAGAAATTCAGATAAATGGTCCTGTTAACGGAGATCTTTATATCGGGGCAGGTGAAATATTTATAAATGATGAAATACAGGGAAACGTGACTGCGTATGGAAGAAGGATAATTATTGGTGAAGAGGGAAGGATTAACGGTAATCTGAAGTATGGAACCGGAAATAAACTTAGTGAGGAAGAACTCCGGAAAGTAAGCGGTACAGTTACGTTTGTTGATTCTCTGAAAAGTGAAAAACGGGATTGGCGCGGTTTCAGAAATACTATGCGATCATTTGGGTTTTTTATAGGATTTGGATTATTGCTTTCGTATTTAATTATTGGTCTTTTACTTCTGTTCTTGCCTGTATCAGGAAAACTGGATGCCAGACAGTCTTCAAAGTCATTCTGGAATACAGCATTACGGGGCCTCATTCCGGTACTGGTATATCCTGCAGCAATACTGTTGAGCTTTATCCTGATAATTACAATCCCTTTTGCCTTTATCCTGATATTTGCATCAATACCGCTTTTTTATACAGCAAGCATTATCGGATCAACATTGATCGGGAAATTTCTGGTATCAAAATTCGGATGGAAAGTTGAAAAGCGACAATACCAGTTTCTGATTGGTGCAATTGCCGGGTTTATTTTGTCTTTGATACCTTTTATAAATATCCTGTTTTTTATTTTTATTTCTTCTTTGGGATGGGGTGTTTATACTGATTTTCTATTTAACAGAAAACAATTATCTGATTGATTGATACGAGTAATTATCATTAAAAAATATTTTTTATGGATAATAATCATGTCCGCTGGGCGCGCACTTGCCCTACGCGGTAATAATTAAAAATTCGAAATATTAATATCGTAATACGAAACAGAACCAAAATAGCTTTCAAATATTGTAAACATGGGCAGGTGGTATCCTGTGTCTGGTTTCATTGGGATACAGGACCTTTCGGTTAAGTTCCAGCCAATTTATTATCTTTTCCGTTAATTTTCAAACTTCGAAATATTTTGAAAATTCACCTATGCTATTGACAACTTGTCCTCAATTTTTATTATCTTTTTTTGGAATAGTTAATTGTACATACTATTTTGAAAAAGATAAAGGTTCTATTTTTTGGTAATTTTTATATATAATCCTTGCAAAGAATTAGTTTGTAGTTTTAAGGATGCCATATCATGATTGATATATACAAATACGACAACTACAGATGTTTTCTTAAATGTTATATTCGTTATCTAACCAGATTAAATCCTCAGCTCTCGCAACGATCTATTGCTTTAAATGCAGGCATTCATCCCAGTCTTTTTAATAAAATTATTAATGGTACCCGTAATTTATCTTTTGAACATGCCATGCGACTTGCCGTTTGCATGAAACTTAATAAACCTCAAAGAGATTATTTTGAATTACTCATCAGGTATAATCATGCTAAGAGCTGCACGGAAAAGGCGTTATATCATGACAAGATTCTCTATAAAAAACGACGCAAGATCAAAACATTGAAAAAATCCCAAAGTGCTTTTTATACTAAATGGTACTTTTCAGTAATCAGGGAACTTCTCAATGGAATTGATTTTAAGGATGACTTTAAGTCATTGTCGGAACTCATTCTTCCAAATATAACACCAGATGAAGCGAAAGCTGCAATTAATCTGCTCGAATCCCTGAGCATTATTATGAAAAACGAAGCTGGTTCATATGTTTTAAATGATAAGTTTGTAATGCCGGAATCAGATATTCCAATAAGTTTATTACACAATTACCAATTGCAGATGATGTCTCTGGCTATTAATGCCCTGAAAAAAATGAGTAAAGAAACTCGCGAAATTTCTACTGTAACCGTTAGTCTTTCCGAAGATGGATTTAAGCGGGTATGCAAGAAAATGATTAATACAAGAAGAGATATCCTCGAAATAGCCAGAGATGATAGTGGAAAAATTGCGGGTGTTTTTCAGATCAATTTTCAGGCATTTCCTGTTGCCCTTATCAGGAAAATCAAAATATGATCAGGATTATAGTAATTTTGGGTTTTATATTGTTGATTTTTACCATAGGTAATTTCAAGTGCTATTTTCACAATGTTGGTGGTAGTGGTTCAGAAACGCCT
This sequence comes from Fibrobacter sp., assembly GCA_012728995.1. Lineage (GTDB taxonomy): Bacteria > Fibrobacterota > Chitinivibrionia > Chitinivibrionales > Chitinispirillaceae > JAAYEB01. The sequence continues at coordinate 3,579 of JAAYEB010000246.1, forward strand.
AATGTTAACTATATTCAAGCAAGAAAACAACATTTTACAATAAGTGATAGTGTACATTTGCCTAATGAAAATCATTTAATTGATACAACATGTACATTAAAAGAAGGGAGGTGATGGTATGTGTATAAAGACTCCGAATTGTGGGAAATATTTTTGATTCAAATCATATATTCGATCGTTTAACACCTGAAATGATCTCTTGGTTGAATTATGACCCTTTTAAAAATGATTCGTGTCGGCAATGTGCCTACTTGCCGCTTTGTTTAGGTGGTTGTCCACATACTCAACGAGATCAAAATCTTTCTATTATTAATTATAATTGTAACTTTTTTAAAGAAAATATTACAAAATCTGTTTGTTTACATATTAAATAATTATAACAAGCAGATATTAAACTAAACAATAACTTAATGGAGGTATTATGAAAACCTGTTTTTCATTTTCGTTTTTTATAATCTTTGCATTATGCATTGGATTATCTGCTAAACAATATGGTGGAGCAGGACTTGTCGTAGCGCAACTCTTTGACCCGTCAACTACAACAAATACTGGCGAAACTGTTGTTCTAGGAGTACTGCCTGGTAGTAACGCAGAAACACAGGGGATCAGACCTGGTGATGTGATTGTGGAAATCGATAAAAAAGTTACGCGCGGAGAAAAATTTGATGTTATTGTAAACAGTATTCGCGGGGAAGTTGGTTCTGATGTCAAACTAAAAGTCAAGCGAACAAGTACGGATACATTAATAATGTTTAATATTACTCGAGCAGAATATCACAAACCGGCTGGAAATTAAGCAGTTCTCGGATTTTTGATTAACTATATACATTTGTGTAATTATGTCCGCTGTGCGCACCTGCCCCGCGAGGTGATCCGTTACAGCTCTGTAACTCATTCTTGTGGGCAGATGCCGTATCTTGTTCAATTAGAAAACAGGGTGTTTCAATCAGTTTATTATTGTATAGCTTCTATTCTGTATTAAAAATCAGACTGAAAATGTGAACTCTAAGGAATTGCTTTTCCATTTAAAGACCAGTATATACTATTTTTGACTAATATAGTACAAATTATATTTCGTATATTATAAAACATTCAGATAACCTGCTAACTTTAAAATTCACAATGAACCATCTTCACGTAACATGCGCAATAATAGAAAAAGGTAATCTGGTACTTGCTGCGCTGCGCAGTGCTGCAATGAGCATGCCTTTGAAATGGGAATTTCCCGGCGGTAAAATTGATCCCGGTGAATCAAAAGAGCAGTGCCTTAAAAGGGAAATTTTTGAAGAGCTTGGAGTTACCGTAAATCTCAAAAGAGAACTTCAGGCCCAGACATACGATTATCCATCATTCCGTATAACGCTCTATCCATTTGTCTGTTCTATTGAAAAAGGTTCGATTTCAGTTAATGAACATAAGGCTGTTGTATGGCTTCAGCCGGACAAACTGGAAAATCTCGACTGGGCCCAAGCTGATTTACCGGTACTGAATACGTACCTGGCAGAAAGATCAAAAGAGTAATCTTTTTGCAGATTACTCTTTTAGTAATTTATGGACGGCACCGTTTATTTTACATCCTGGTTTCGTATTAATAACAGATAATAGTATTATCATATATGGACAAATCTTTTGCACCTGTTAGAGCATTGTTATTGAAATTCAAAAGATATTCCAGGAAAACAATGTACTTACTGTCAGAAAATTGAGCCAGTTTTTCACATATCCGTCAGAGGGCGGTTCATAGTTATCGGACTGTCCTTGTGCGCCTCCTGCCAGATAACGAAGATTGAGATAGATTTTATAACGCTTATTTTTTTCAACATAACCTGCCCTGATACTGGCGTCAATAAGCGCACCTGTAACATCATTGTTATCACCGTTAAGATAGCTGACCGGTGCATATATTCCGTCAATTTCAGCTCCGAAATGGAAATTATCTGTAAAACGCCAGTTGAAAAGCGCTTTGAGCAGCGGAACCAGGCCGACATCACGGTTTGTCCGGTACAACTCCCCATCAGTGGACTGAAAAGTTATTGTGGCATTACGAATCTGAAGCGACAAGCCAAGACCTATATCCCATTCTCCGCCAGGTTCTGTAATATCAAAAGCATAACTGAACCGGTAAAACGGAAAACCATAGGTGAACTCTACTGGCGTGCTCTCAGGGAAAACAAGATCATCTATAACCAGATCCCGGTCTATCAGCTCGGTAGTTTTCAATAAGAGAGGCTGGTATAACAATACAAATATGTTTCGATTCAATTGTGTATTAATACCGAACCGCGTAAAAGGAAACAACACATCCTGACCACCATTCTCGTTGTAATCCAGATATGTTCCATCCCTGCCGAATTGAACTTTGTGATCCAGAACAGCAAAAAACCCGAATTCCGCAAACATATCAATATCCAGTATTTCTTTGTTTTTTTCCTGAGCCTGTGAAAAAGAATACATCAGTAGAATCGACAAACAAAAAAAAGATATGTAAGATTTCCATTTCCCAGCCTTTTTGAGCATAATTGTACCCTTCATTGATGGTTTAGTTTACATGTTTGTATAAACAACAGCTTTCCCTTAAGCAAATAATGCACCAGACGACCTGGGGATTGGTAAGGATAGTAGTTCGAGGGTGGAACTTCTTGAGTGTTGGAAAAACACTCAGATTTTTTTGATCGATTCTGGCAAACGAATAACGAATGGATTAAAAGAATTTAAAAGTGAATTTCACAAACTCATCTTACTGTTTAATACTGAAACAACAATATTTAATTATTGTCAAATATCAGGGCAGAACATTTTCATGCAATCTTGTTACCCAGAAGAATATACCTTTTCTTAAAATGAAACTGCACTATGGAAACCATACGCCCGCACTAAATAGATACGAATGGTTTTTGTTCAGTTTCGAATTTAGTGCTTAATATTTCGAATTTTTATTTTTACTGCGGGGGCGTGTCCGATCGGCGAACATGATAATTTTCCTATTGTCTGTAAGTCTATCCCCGCAGCGAAACAATACGGCATTCTACAGTTACAGTACCGGATAATCCTCACTTCGTCTGTCGAAATGACAACCGAAATGAGGTATATTACATATTATAAAAACAATTTAAGGTTTTATTCCCCACACAGGCACATTGTTTTTGAAAAATAAAAAGCATTATAGTACTAATATCAAAAACAAAACACCAGGGTGGCGTGCAGCACTTGAGCTGCAATAATCACAGTTACAAATAAAGCATCTATAATGTAAAAAAAACATGTTTTACGGACAGGCCTGATATATAATAAAAACAGATACACATAGGAGGCGGTAGATAATGCTAAAACCTTGCATACTTATTATTACCATAATAATTGCCGGAATTCTTCTGTATTCCGATAGTGCGGCTCAACCCGAAAAACAATCAAAAATCCTTTTTGTTTATATGCGCCTGAAAAACGACGTGTTGACTCTGGAAAAAACAAAAGTGGTTAACGGGACACTCAAACCGAACAGGGCGAAAAACGATGGTGATCTGTACTTTGAAATTACTGCAGCTCAAAATAACACACTTATCTCACGTCTGGTCAGAAAACCGGGGAAAATACCGTTTGATTATATCGGAGATGACGGCCAGTTAAAGGGGGGTGTCAGCGAAGAAACAGAAGAGCTCTTCGTTATTAAAGTGCCCTACCGGGAATCGATGGAAAACATCTCTTTTTATTCAATAAAACCTCATACGAACACGTCTTCGGCAAATGTCATTTGCGATGCGGAAGTAAAAGACACCCTGATAGCCAGTTTTCCCTTAAACCTCAATACCGGGGAGTGATTTTGAAGCATCCCCGTCAAAAGATTGCTTCTATCCTGTTCAT
>JAAYEB010000247.1 GCA_012728995.1 Fibrobacter sp.
CTTTTCTTGAATCGATGCAGGAGAAAGCTAAAAACTCAATCGAATCCTTTTTGGCAGAGAGTAAAAAGGCTTCAGTGTTTTTCTTGATGAAAGATTTTTTACAAATTCAATTATAAGAAAAATGGAAAATGCCAACTTGTGCTGTCACTCCATGCAACCACACAAGATGTCAGGGATTTTTTAATGCCGGGAATGAAATCAGACAGCATTTATAAAACTATCAATGCTGCATTATCCCATGGCAAACGACATAACCGCCGGATAACCATTGCATACCTTTTATTGCCAAATGTTAATAATAAAATTTCAGATAAAAAAAATTTGATCAAATGGTTTGCAAATAGAGATGTACTGATAAATTTGATGTCGTTGAATAATACATATTCAAATACGTTTGTTCGGGCGGGGCAAAAAGCAATGTCGAATTTCAAAAGAGACTTGGAAATTGCCGGGTTAAAAGTAACTATTAGGCATACAACCGGAGAGAAAATCAATGCTGCTTGTGGTCAATTGGCGGGTTCTATTGCTAAACGCCCCCAAATAAATAAATATCGAAGGAGCAGGTCTTTTTAATGGCCTGCTTTGTTCAATGTTTTTTTTGTTTACGTGATTTCGTGTTTCATCGAATTGGGAGCTGAAAAAAAAGTCCGTCATGAAGCGCGCAAAGTTGTAATTCACTGAAAATTCATGAAATATGAACAGGAACTACCGATTCGAATTTATTTTTGGTTATTTCATATGTGATTTGGTAATTTTTATAAAACAGTTAAAATACTTATTCACTCAAAAATTAAACTGGAAAAATAGTGAAAGGGAAAAGAAAACTTATAACAGCTTTATTGCACAAAATAACCGGTAATTATTCAGGATTTTTGGTGATTGCAGCGTGTTTTTGCGCAAATGGAGCAGTAAACAATGATGGAGAGAAATTTGAGGTATGGTTGAATTCATCCAGACATTTTCCACTTAATCGAAAAGGGCATGGATGGAAATCATTTCAGACTTACGGGGTTTCTGTTGGTGTACCAACACCCTCCAATTTCATGAATGTGCGATTCACCATGAACTGCGGCAAGTTATCCTATTATACTGATGCAATCAACGATCATGTTGTTGTCAAAAATGTCATAAGCTTCCATTTATTCTCACCATGGTTCAAGCAAAACCGGTTTACAATATGTCCGCTTGTTGGAATTACCAATATGATGTATGCCCGAATGGATAAAAAAATCATTGATAAACATGTTTTTTCTACATCCGAAAATGAATTTGGAGTAGTGGGTGGAGTCGAACCATTATGGAGATACAAAAAATATACTTTTGCAATTCCGTTTATAATCGATTGTGTGTTTTCATATCCTGAAACGTTTTCCACTATAAGCGCCGGTCTTCTGATTGGAATGGTCTTCTGATGAGACAAGTTTTCAAACAATTGTCAGTTGTCATAATTGTTCTGTTGTTATCTAAAAAAGGTAATGGAGACGATCAAAAAACAATTCCGTTTCAGTTTGACGGTTTTACTGTATTCAGATGGAACCGGACCGACCCTCTTTTGTCATCAAATTTATATGGGATAGTAGAAGGCGATATCACCAACAGTTTTCCTGTATCACAATTGTCGGCGTTTGATATGGATATCTGGTCGATATCTCCCAATTATCCGGCATTTACTGCATCAGGGGCACTCGGCTCTGAATTCGGTGATCCAATGTTAAATATTTATGAGAACCGATCTCTTGACAACAGGGATCATTACACGCTCATAGAAACAAGTTTTAAACCATTGCGACTGCCGCTTCGGTTTTTTATAGGAAGGCGATATAATGATCATTATACCGATCGATTCGATTCGTTATGGAACCAGTATTCTCGTCAAACAACAAAAGGAATGGCAGAAGACAGTCGTGGCGTTGCTCACGGTATTTCGGGTGGCTACAGTCTGGATGCCAAAGGAATAAAGGCATACGGATTTGTAAATCAGTACGGATACTGGGGGGCTTCACCTTTTTTCTTTTCACCTGTTTACCGTAAAGGTTTCTCGGTATCGCAAACTGTCAGAGCCAATACAGGCAGCGGAATGTGTGATGCTACAGTAGAAGTAGATCATTATGACAGGTATTATGATCATCAAAATCCTGAAACATTCAACGATTTTCAGTTTCGGGGCACATATTGTCATTATTTTGACAGTTCATTAAATGGATCATTGAATTTTAATTACGATTCGAAAATCAGACCAGCAACAAAACTGGGTGTTTCACTTGCAGATTCATCAACATTTATAAGCTGGCTGGTTAATTGTGCCATGCATGGGAACGGGAATCCTGAAGCAGAAATTGAGAGTCAGATAAATCCTTTTGATGGGTTCTTTATAAAAACGAAGGTATCATGGAAGTATTATCCGCGTGAGAGGGAATTCAGTTTTTTTGAAATGGACAGACCGGTTTATTACCATACAAACGATTTTTATCGTAAGTCAGGGATAACGGAAACCGGTTATAGATTGGGGACTGGGATTTCATTTGATATAAATTGCTGGTATCGGTATACAGATACGGAATCCTGGGAGATCTTAAAAACATATCCGGAAAGTACTGTAATTTTATATGACAAATATGATAAAGCATCCCGTCATTACGGTGGAGCTTCAGTGGGCATGGAATTAACAGGAGAAAAATTTTCGACAAAAGTCTGGTTTGATGGCGGTGTTAGTTTACATGATGCTCCGGCAAGGTTTAATCTTCCATGGAGATCGTTTGTTGAGTTTAGCTATGGTAAAGTTGAAAAAAACCGTTTTTATGGGTCAATAAGATATGAGATTCGTTCTGAAGCAGGACTTAAATATTTTGATATTACAGAAGACAAAATATTGCATCTGTCGGCATTATCACAGGATAACTTGTCTTTGAATGCCAGGGTACCTGTACTGGTTCCTTTTTTTCGGGATCGGGTACAGTCGGCAATCCGGATATCAATTTATTCAATTCACCTGTTCCAGGGTTTGCGTTTGCGAAATCATCCTGGTGGGAACTGTATTGGCCCGATGATATCACTTGCTTTTGATGGCAGTTTTTGAAGATAAAAGGAATCTGCATTTGGAATTTGGAATTGAGATCATCATGCTTGCCGGGCGCATACGACCCCCATGCAGTAGCTGTTAAAAATTCGAAATAAGAAAACCGAAATTCGAAACAGAACGATTAGGAAACTCGAAATCCTGAATTCGAAATACGAAATAAAACCAAAAAAAAAGCATGAAAACAAGCAGAAAAGATTAAAAAACCGTTAATCCGAAACAGGAATAAAAAATTGAAGTTTTGGGGCGTGTGGAACCTGTGTATAGTACCAGTTTACAAGGAAATCTGATAACAATTACAAAAATCAAGACAACTCCTTGAGGGGATCCGCATTCTGTAAAGACATGTGGTAATACGGTCGAATGTTCTAATTTTGTGAACTGGTCACATTTTGTGACCAGTTCAATCTTTCCTGCTGCATTAAGCTTAAACATAAAATCCTCTGGAATGCGAATTAAATTACGTTTAACAGCCTGATTGAGTGCTTTGGTGGGTACTTGATAAAATAAGGCCAGACCAGCATCAATCATTACCCTCTTGTCGCGGATTTCGAATATCTTCTCAGTAATAATAGCAGCTGGTATAATATTTTTCATCCTGGGGTCCTTCGGTATTTATGATGATTAACTTCGATAAAATAATTATTTGGTATTACTACGGGCACTTTGTTTTTTGAATTGTGGCTTAGGGATTGAAAAGGAAAATCATTGACAAGTAGAATATAGTATGAAAACCGACCTTGCGTTGAGATGTAACCCTTTGGTGTAGAGGTATTTGCATATTTACGATTTTTAGCTGTGAATGCGAAGTAATATTTAAAACTGGTTATGCCTTTGAAATTCTCTCTTTAGATTACTGATTACATTTTAAGGTGATATACTCTTTATAGAAAATATTGATAACAATATCCGGAACAGGTGATCGTGCTCGAACAATATTTCTCGACACATCTTTGAAATTTTACAAACTGGTAAACCTCATTAATCCTGGTAAGGCATGCGCCCTTTATTAGATAATGCTGCGGCTTACGGTATCGTACGTCAGAATACGAGCTGTCTTGCCTTCGAAAATTAAGTGCTGTCCAAAACCTTTTTATATTAAATCTGAATCAGACGATTCCTTCACGTGATCTGCTTTGCGGACATTGGCAAAAGAATCAGGACCAGAACGTTTAATATTCATTCGTTCACGATAACGACAACGATATAAGATAGATGAACTTTCACAGCCATAAGCTCTTTCTTCTTCATACAGCTCTCGCGTCTCATCTTGGATATTTTTGATAAAAAATTATTGAAAAGCTGTTAGAGGGCACTTAAAACAAGACAGCAATGAGCACTTTTGGGAGTCAAAACCAGACATTTCAGCGGGTAAAACCAAAACCCTGAGTCTTTCCGAAGGGAAACACTCAGGGAACAATTTCTCTTATTGTAAATTGTTAAGGGGGATACAACAGTTAAAACCTTTGTTAGAATAACCGTATTTACTGCAGTAAATAATCGAAATCACCGTGTTCTTTAGGCTGAAGCTTAAGGCGGTACCTGCCAAAAGCGTTGTTACGAACCTTTATTATTGGTGATATATCCATTAAGACCTCATCACCCAGTGACATGTCTGAGTGTACAATTAAAAAGAGTTTACAGTTCTCTTCAACGGAAAATGTCCATTTGGTGTAGGTATGAACGGGCAAACGCATTGTCGCTTTTTTGTAATCAAACAACACTTTATCTAACTCTATTTTTTCACCACTTTTTTCCTTAAGTATTACAACCGGTACCATCAAAGACTTTTTAAATCCATGAGTACCAAGCAGAGTGAGAATCTCCAGTTCATATTTTCCTTTTTGAGCATCAAACTCAAAAACATCGTAAGGAGCATGATAATCCATATCTGTCAGGAATAATACCGAATCATCTTCCGTAAGCTCTTCTTTGTTGTATTGATTTATAGGTAGTGGTTTTGCCGAATTGGTAATTGTTATACCCGGATAATTAATTGCGCCCTCTTTTTTAACGAGAGGCAGGGATGAACAACTTACTAATGCAAGTGCAGTTAAACCAACAGTTCCTACTCGAATTAATTTCTTTTTTGTGTTTATATTTGATCCCATCAAATTATTCCTTCCGAAAAAAAATTATTTTGATTTTTAGTGTGTAATTACTGTACAGCTACTTCGATATTACCATCAACGATATCGTAATACACCTTATTATAAGCATACAATAACAACTTCTCCCACTCATCCATTATTCCTGGTAAAGGCAATGTGACGGGTAAAAACACTAAACCGGTCCATATGTTGCGGACATCAGAAAATTGATACTTTTGAAGGAGATACCCGTTTTTGTCGTACAGATTTACAAACAGAAGGTCCTGAATTGTCTCTCTACCCGGTATAAGTGATAATGAAATAAAAGGGAGATACCAGCTGCCGCTGCAGTGGTATTGATTTAAAACAAGTTCAATGCCGTAATCGGCATCAGTAGAATTCTGTGTAAACCTGAATCTCGAAAACTTATGCCTTGAAGTGCTTAAAATGCGGATCAACGCAGCATCATAATTAAGAAAATGTTTTTCGTTTCTGTGTTTAACTTTTGAAATTGCGGAGCGGATGTAAATGGTAATAGTTTCATCATTGTGAGCAGTATCGAGATCAATAGAATGATTACTTAGTGCTGAAATGCTTACACAATTAAAAAAGCAGAGGGAAACCAGTGTAATAAATATTTTAACAGTAACTACTTTCATTGCTGTCTCCAGGTGAATTATTTCGAATACAGAGAGCTTTTTTCACGGCTCGCAGTGGCCATCGAATTACAATCTGATTTGAACTTCTTGATATGATTTATGTATTGCATTGGGGTAAGATTATCACGCCTTTTGGGAACATAGGTGTATGCCTTATAGCGCTGACCAGTTTGTGTACCCATTGCACTTGAAACCCCTGTCGCGGCTCCGGTTAATACATATCCTGCCAAATTCAACCAGAAATCACGTTTCTTCTGACGTTTGAGTTTCCGTTCCAAGAACTCAATGTATTCCTGCGCTTCCTGAGCAGCATTATGGTAGCTGTTCTGTGCGAGATCAAAATAATGAACTGCATTTTTATGATCGTTATTTGCAACATGGTACTCTGCTGCCGAATAGAAAAAACGTGCCTTGATGCTCTCATCCAGTTTTTTATCAGCTGCAAGCGAAAAACCAGCATCCATAAAAGCGTGTATAATTTTACTCTGTATTTCTGAAATTTCTGCCTCTCTTTCCTGAGAAAACACTGCCTCAAATGCGTATTGACCTTCACTGTTTTGGATATTAATCTCTATTCCTGCATTTAGTATCGTTTCAATTGTTGCTAAGTGATGGTTACGGCATGCCGGAAAGAGTACACTCTCACCCATACGATTCAATTCATTTATGTTAAAACCATGATCAAGTATGAGTGTAACACCATCTGAGTGTCCAAATTCACTTAAATAATGAAGTATCGTGTTACCCTCATTGCACCGTGAGGTATCCCAGACTGGATACAGCTGAATTAAGGTATCAAGAACAGTAAGGTCGCCTCTTACACCAGCGTAAAGAAAAATATCCATTCCAGATGAGTCTTTTATAAAAGGATCAGCATCTGATTCTATAAGGGTTAAGATTGCTGGCAGCTCCAGGTTTTCTATTGCTTTTATCAGAACCGTTTTTCCGTCACTATCAGATGCATTTATGTCAGCTCCATTATTAATAAGCAGGTCGATTGTCTCTCTGCAATGTGTATCGTATAGAAAAGAATACATTAACGGAGTAAGCTTATCATTATTTTTCGCATTCGGATCAGCTCCAGCTTTAAGTAAAATATCAGCAATCTCCGTTACCTCAATCAATGCCGCAAAGTGAAGGGGAGTGTTACCCGATTGATTTCTGGCATTAACATCCGATCCAGCATTTATCAGAAGTTCAACAATCCGGGTATGTCTGTTGATCAAATCTCTGGAAAGTTTTGAACTGACAGAAAAAGACTCAATCAGGGGAGTGTTTAACAGTGATGTCAAAGCATTAACGTCTGCACCTGCTTTGAGAAGCATCTCTACAGCCTGCACATTTCCGTTGCTGGCAGCGACATGAAGTGGTGTGTAGCTTGACAGTTCAGTATCGTTAATCTGTTGCTTGCATTCGCTCTCTGCAAGACAGTTGCTTACTGCACTCATGTCCCCTTCGCGTAAATTTTGAAGCAAAGTTAAATGTGCAGGCCTGCATCCTGCGAGCAGAGATAGTATCAGGATTATCCACACCAATTTTATGATAAACTCCTTTTTTTGTTCAAATCGTACCCAAAGAACTGAACCTGTATTTCTCCAATAGTAACTATGGTGAATCAGGATGCTTTTCTACTTTAATGCCAAATAAACATTTTAACGTTTGTCTTTTTTCTTTGCAATGATAATTATATCACATTCATTCAGCATCAAAGAAAAACGCTGTCTTCATACACTTACTAATTCAGAAACAGTGCTTTTATAGTCTTAGCTGAAAAAACATGGGGGTATTGTTAAGGAATGTATGGGGCAAAAATAAACCAAATCGTTGCAGACCGTATAAACTTGTTTTTTAACCGAATTGCTGCTAAGAAATTCCAATCTGTTTTTTGGGCGTGATGCCTGTCAAAACGACTATTGGTCATCTATCCTTAAAAGCAGATCTACTATATACCTGCAACAGATCAAATTTTAGTCAAAGAATATAATAAATAAAACCGGGGAGTACAAAAGTTCATTATATTTATTTGCCCCGGCAGTTTAGTTAGTTATTGTTAATTATTGTCATGCGGTTAGGAGCTAACAATTACGATGAAACAGTATGGATCTTCCTTGAAAAAACAGATAATGTTTTAAGCAACAATTTTTGATCTTTCAAACTGAACAGGTATTAAATACCCGGGTGTTTAATATTAAATTTCCGAATCGTTTTTATGTTTTTCTGGTTCACATAAATGGTTTAAGGTTTTTAATCCCAAAACTATAAAATTATTCCTGTTTTTTTCCTCGTCCTTGAGTTTTAAAAAAACTGGTATGTTTTTATTTAAGCAATTCAAATGCGAATGCATATGGTAATTACATTAAAAAGAAAGGTGCTGTTCCGTAGTTGCGTTTCTGAAATGAAATGTCCTGTTAAGTAATAAAAATGAAGTTCTTATGTTTTTGAAACTTTTATGTTAAAATTAAAAATATAGCTTTACTGTTTTTAAGAAGTCGGATGCAAGTAATTTAACGATAATGGATCAAATTACATGAGGTAAACATGAAAATTGAATCTAAATTAACATCTGTACTTGTTTTTGCAGGAATCCTTTTTTGCCTGGAAAAAGGAATACGTTGTCCGGGCGCGAAAGCTCGTATAATTAATTTTTACTACCACTCTTATATAAATAAAGAATTTGGAATTGAGATCATCATCCCCGCATCCGTGACAAAAAGTATTTTCAATAAATCATTTGTCTTAAGTTTTTAAACATGTAAGATAGAAATAAATAGTCCAGTCGAGGGCAAAAACGATGAAAGGTGTCCGTAAATGTTAAAAGTCTCTCATGTTATTTGTGTTGGAATGATCTTTATGTCAATATATACAGGTGTTATTGGAAATGATTCCGGTCTATATGCCAATGAGTTATTAAATAAGTGTTCCGGTTTTGAAGATATGAAAAACGCATTGATGCCGATTCTTGAAAATAAAGGTATTCCGGAGGCTGCGTGTATTGATACGAGTACTATAATGAGAATTGTTTTAGTTGATGATCACGGCAATCTGATTAGTAATGATACCGTTAGTATAGTGGAAGATTGGAAAGGGAAGACCATTTCTGAAGTTGTCTTGGTTGGTATTCTGAAAAGTTTTAAAGAATATTGTGGTACCAGAAAATATACCGGACCTGATGTTCGTGGTTACAAGTTAAATAAACATTTGAAGATCTATGAGGCGCGAACCGGAAAATTATTACACCAAAAGTTGTTTGAAGCAGGTGGCCCTTTTCTTTTGAAGGAACAATACAACATAATAGAAAGAACTAGTTACGTCGACAATTCAAAAATCAGTGAATACATTCTATCGCTGAAATTAGGCCCCGTGCCTCACACGCCAACAGTTCCCGATAGTCGCATAATTACTGATGCAGATGGTAACGTCTACACAACTATTATTCTGGGAGATCAGGAGTGGACAGTAGAGAATTGGCGGAGTACGAAATTCAATGACGGAACTGAGATTCCGTATGTTAAAGATAGTACTGCCTGGAGTGCGCTTACTAAACCAGCATATTGCTGGCCATATGCAAGAGAATTTACAACTGAAACGGGCGGTGCCAAAGATGCTGAAATTATTTTTCCTGGTGAAAAAGAGAAATGGGGAGCATTGTATAACTGGTATGTTGTTAATACCGGAAAACTTGCCCCGGAAGGCTGGAGGGTTCCCACTGATGCAGACTGGGCGACACTGGAGAATTATCTTATTTCAAACAGATACAACTGTGATGGAACCACTCATGGCAACAAGATAGGAAAGGCTCTTGCATCTGATGGAAATGAGTGGTCAGATAGCGACAAAAAAGGCAGTGTGGGGAATGATCAGAGTAGCAATAACAGAAGTGGATTTTCTGGCCTTCCGAGTGGTTATCGAAAAACTTATTTTTATATTGCAGGCTTTGGCGGTTATTGGTGGAGTGCTATGGAGAAGTCATTAAACAGAAGAATGCGCAAACGCGCTAGTGCTTCAAACCCATGCTTCCGTGCCATCTACTATAATCATGAAGCACTGTATAAACATTCCATGGATAAGAGGACGGGGCTTTCTGTACGGCTTGTAAAAGACAGAGAACCTTGATGTTGACTAGAAAAATGATTGGATGATTGCAGAGGACTATTACGACAGAGGTATCGTTGTTACGAGGCATGTTTTTGGCAGCATATCAGTTACATTTATCATATCGCGATTCGTTTCTAGCGGGAACTTGGTAGTTTTTGAGGGCCAAACTTGATAAACTCCGGGGGGGGGGTTATCCTTCTGTGATTCTCTTACAGATTCAATACAGATATCCCAACTTGTATTCGTTCGGTAATCCACGTCGTTCTTGAATAAAATTAATTTTAATAGCATATTATCTGACCGAAAACAGACAAATATTAGATTATTTGAATTTATTTTCTATTAACCTTGGATTTTAATAAGCGTGTATCACAAAGCACTCAAAATTTCCGGTTCAATAAGAACAATCTCAGAAACGCAGTCGAAGGAAAACACTTTCAAAGAAGGGTTTAATGAAAATACTGGAAACTGAACGATTAATTATAGAAACAATAGAAGAAGAAAGATTTAAGGAATTAGAGAATTTGTTAGCAAATGAAAATGTCCACAGGTTCTTTCCAAAAGCATTGAACAGACAGGAAACGCAAGAATTTTTAAAAGAAGTTCAAAGGAGGCAAAATGAAGATGGTATGTCTTTTTGGGCAGTGATACGAAAAGATGATTTGAGATTCATTGGGATATGTGGTTTACTTAAACAAATAGTTGATGGAAAAACTGAGATTGAAGTCGGATATAGAATTGATGACGCGTTTTGGGGAAAAGGATATGGAACCGAAGCCGCAGGAGGATGCATAAAATATGCAAAGGAAAAACAAGAAACTACATCAGTTATAAGTCTTATTTTGCCACAAAACAGACAATCAATACGGGTAGCAGAGAAAAATGGATTGAAACTTGAAAAAGAATCATTATTTCATGGCAACATGCATCAGGTTTATCGTATACAAATTTGAACAATAAAGCATCTTTGGTGATTAAGAAAACACAGGTACTCTTTAGCTGTTATGTTTAGCGATACCTGTTATTATTACAGCTTCTGGCAATTTATTTTAAACAATTTGGATTATCATGCCCGGTGCTCCTGATAATTTTCTATATCTTTATCGAAAAATCGGTATGGTTAAACATCATTACCAATCTGAATTATATGACTCCCAGTCTGATTCATTAGACCCGGATTGAGAAGATTTTTCATCAGTTTTTGTCTTGTCAGTTCCATCATCTTCAGCTTTTGAATCTTCAGCTTCGGACTTAACAGCATCAGAAGTTTCAGAATTAGAAGTTTCAGAATTAGAAGTTTCAGAATCAGAAGTTTCGGAATCAGAAGTTTCGGAATCAGAAGTTTCAGAATCAGAAGTTTCGGAATCAGAAGTTTCGGAATCGGAAGTTTCGGAATCAGAAGTTTCGGAATCGGAAGTTTCAGAATCAGAAGTTTCAGAATCAGAAGTTTCAGAATCAGAAGTTTCAGAATCAGAAGTTTCAGAATCAGAAGTTTCGGAATCAGAAGTTTCGGAATCAGAAGTTTCGGAATCAGAAGTTTCGGAATCAGAAGTTTCGGAATCAGAAGTTTCGGAATCGGAAGTTTCGGAATCGGAACTTTCAGAAGATGTTTCACCTTTTGTTTCAATATTCTTGCGATCTTTCTTTTTCCATTCAGTGCTCAAACCAAATGCTAACTCCATACCTTTTCTGGGGAACCAGAAAGGAGTTCCAACTGCTTTGTATGCGACCTGGAGGTTGAAGGCCGGGAGACCAACTGTAAAGCCGGCAGTTGAAGCAACTCTTTCTGAACCACCAAAAACAAAACCTGCCCGAACAGGGAAATATCCCCACAGAAAACCATTTTCTGCTCCCAATGCAACACGCGGGACAAATGAACGCCCTGGCCAGGGCGCCAGACTTTGTTCATATCCAAAAGAGGTGTTGACATAATCGGATAAAGCCCGTAATCCTTTTCTTTCCTGGTAATTAAAATTGAATTTGTATCCAAGTCCGATATTCAATCTTGTGGGCTGCCAGCTATAATGTCTGCCGGTATTTTTTAACGAAACATTCTCGGGTGAAATTCCCCCTTCATCTGGATCGAACATGTCTACATCATCTTCAAACAATGTCATAATATTCAGTTTTCTGGTGCGAATATCAAATTTTCTTTCTTGAAGATCATTCCATACCATGGGTCCAAGCCTTTGCAGCGCAATGCTGATTAAAGCTTTTTCACCATGCATGAGTACTCCTGCATTGACACCAGCACCGATTCCGGCAAATTTGAAACCATCTTCGTAAGGATTGTTGAAATCCCAATTTCCCTGAATACCGGTACCACTTGTTTTCAAATTAACAGTTGCATCCATTATCATTGATGAACCATCATCGGCGAGTTCAATACTGCCATCAACAGTTTTGAGGTTTACATATCCATGTCCCAGAGAAATCGTTAATCCACCTCCCCAGGAAGAATGTTTAAAATCTGTAATGTCACGGGTGAGATTATTCAAGAATTCAGCAATACCGGAGAGATCAATCGATTGTCCATAAGCAAGGTCAATATCCGTAGTAACTCTGGCCTGTACACCCAGATTTGTTAATGGCAATTTCGAACCAGTTTTTAAACCATTTTCTTCAGAAAAAAGGATAAGAAACGGAGCCGCAGGTAGACCTGTTTCGATGTGAGCAGACGTGCTGACATCTACGGCAAAATTACCGGCAATAGCTCCCATTAAAGAGATGTCAACTCCAGTGTAAACGGAAGCACCATCTTTAATTTTTTTGGTAATTTTTTTTGAAGATTCCCGGGGTGTTTTTCCGGCAATTCTGAAGCTGCTGTTTATGAGTTGATTTACAAGAGCCTGCCATTGCCCGTCTTCATCAATAGAAAAATACTCTTTATAAGGAGTCAGCGCGAGTTTATCGCTCCAGTACCCCACAGAATATGAATTAAGGGGAATAAATTTTACACTTCCCCAGGGTCCAAGTTGAGAACCCAGTATCGCCGGATTAAAAATGGCTGTTTCAATACCACTTCCGTATGCATTTCGTATATTTCCCATTCCTGAAGAGGAGGGGTCATTGCCGGTTTCTCCATTTACTATCGAATAAAAAAGAATACAGATCATAATACCTGTAAATGATAACAATTTTTTCATGTATACTCCCGTGTAAATATTTTATTTTGCTGAATAATTCAAAGCATTGTTTGTCAAATTAATCTTCCCAGTACAACAAAGAATCGGTTCTGCCAATACCTTCAACAACTGCTGTAGCTTTTAGATCAAGGTAATCGGTACTCATGAACTGATCAGGATCAGATGATGGCATGACAAGAAACCAGCGTACGATGCATTCATCATTTGAAAGCAAGGCATTGATTCCTTTATAGTCAAGTTGAGCTGTGGCATTGCTTTCTTTTCCGCGCGGAGCTATTTCCAGACCATTTTGTCCGAAAAGGCAGAATATATTATCACCCAGCCTGTTTTCCAGATCTTTACTACCAATAACAGAATCCGGAAAGGACATAAGTTCCTTTTTATATCTTTCTGAAGCCCCAAGTGCATGAACAATGATATTCAGGTTGGTATTATTAAATGCATTCAGATCGATTTTTACTCTGGTTTTCTCAATTTTATTGATCCAGTCCAGTTCTTCAATATCCAGTGTAAATGATGATGACTCCAGTTCTGTAACAATCGTGTCCAGAATTTGCCAGGCAAACGGAATCCGGATTTTCCAGTTTATGTTTACCCCTATTGCAAGGGTATTGGTGTATTCTCCAAATTCATCTTTGGTATTGAATAGTGTAATGCCTGTTTGTTTTGGTAAAACTATACGTGAGTCAAATTCAATTTTGTCCGGCCATTCATTAATCAATGAAGTTACTTCAATGTTTCTGAAATACATGGAATCGGGGATTACGTTTTCGAGTTTTTCGTTTACTATGAGTGGGTCGTTTGAGTTAACATTTGAACTCAGGTCCATGTGCAATCTTATAGAATCAAGCGAACTTTTGGGCGGCATGTCAGGAACAAGTTCAAGAGCCATGACAACCGATTGAAAACGAAAGTTTTTCTTCAGCGAATCAATTATATCCGCTTCCCATCCAAAACTTATTTCCTGTCCCGACGAGAATGATTCCTCTATTGAGTCAACAAAAGTACCAGTGATCTGGATAAACGGAAATTGCTGTGCTTTAAGTTTAAAAACCCAGATATCATTTTTGTTAAAATGGATATCGCGTTTATCAGAAACCGACTGAATCGCAAAACGATAGTTCAGCATACTCTTCCCTGAGTCTGCATCCCATGAAGGAAACAGGCGCATGTCATTAAGAGGAATTATGAATGAGCTGACAGTAGATGATTGTGATTGAAAGAGCGTGTCAAAAATGATGTTTCCTGCAAAGTAACTGCTGTCTTTTATAGCCGATAACTGATCTATAGATTGCAAGTTCTTATCTTCTGCAAAATCACGTTCCCAGGCGTTATCAATAACCCCGTTCAGTTCTATTTGAATGGAAGAGGGATTGATTATTTCACATAACAAACGGGCATCATCAAGGTCAATCGCATCAAGTGCAATCTGATCCGCAAGGCCGAAGCTTCCTGTAAAAATATCCGAATAGTTTATCATCGTATCACTTATAATTGCTTCAGCGGCTGCAAGCCCATCAAGTGAAAACATTACTTCTATTCCATCATCAAGATTTACCACCGAACCTTCAGGAATTGTTGCCTGAACCGATATGGTAATTGAATCCCTGACAGTCTTATCTGAAACTGAAAATGACTTTATTTCTGATAAACCAGATTCTAATAATGGTATCGAGATTTGCCCCAGCAGGTTTTCATAATCAAGAATAGATATATGAATATCATGGAGATCCACATCATCGGATCTGTTTGTAACAGTGATTTCCAATGGCAGTGAAGATTCGTCGAAAAGAACAGATTGCACACCATCAACAGGTTCATTTGTTGATTGGTCGATCGGTACTTCAAAAGGAAGAGGAACTCCGCTCAATGTACCATTATCATTTCCTTCCATAAGTGCAAACATGACATTTATGACCGGTGTATTTTCAAGAGTAATTGCTCCAAGCTTTTCTTCCAGGATACTGCTGTCAGCAGTAACCATTTCCTGCTCAATCATATAGAACAGGGAGTCTGTTTTTATCAAAGTTATAGTATCACTGGAATCACTGTTTCCAAAACTCAATTCAAAACCTGGAACCATGTCATCCGGAAGCAGATCGCGGGTATCAAACCGTTCTTCAGTAACTGGTATTTCCATATAAACCTGCCATTTTGCAGGCTCTGTATCAGAAGGGAGTGAACAGCTAAACAGTAACAAAAACGGTGTAATTACACATCCAGACAAGAAAAATCTTAAAGGGTTCATACTGTTCCTTTCATATTAAAATATTTCAGCATGATTTTTACAGAAAAGGTTACTTTCAAGGCCCTTGTAATCTAAACTGATAAGGTATGATTTTCTCATATGATTATAAAAAGGTTGATTTTGCAAGGTGAACAAAAAATAATGCTTGTTCCAGTAATCTTTAATTTAACCGGTTTAAAAAATAATATTAGTATACAATATTATAAAATAAAAGTGAATAATTAAAAATTTAACCAGCTTTTCTAACGATTACAAATAAAATTGAATGTTGTTTTTTTCAGAGATTCTTTTATTAATTTGATCGGAAATGTAATTTTTGAAGGAGTATGAATTCATGACAGCTTCTGTTTCATTTCGGGGAAATCAAATATAAATATTTTCTGAAGAATGAACTTCTTTTCGGTTTCAGGTAAATGCTCTAAAATAGATTGAAAATTAAATATGTTAAATAAAGAGATTCAAACAGGTCAGTAGCAGACTTGAGGTGAAATGCCGGGTAATTTACGAATGTCTTTTGCTTTTAAAAAGTTGTATAAGTGTATCAGAAAATGACCGCATAGATGTATACTAAGTTAGAACTCTTTCTGGTCCGGGTATTTAATATAGTAAAGAAGACATTCATCTTGAGAAACAAAAAAAATATAAGATTAATATGAAAAACTGGTATCCTGTTAAAGTATTTATTTCAGTATTAGTGTTTCTTGGCTTGGCATATTGTAGAAATATCCTGTATGCAGACCCGGATTTTATCCGTAGTGCAATAGCTGCTGCATCGGAGAAAACACCGCAGCTAAATATCGGACAACATGTTTGTTGGAAGCGGATCTGTTTAGGTGGTATGGTTGAGATTCGAAATGAATCACGGTTTAATCAAAAAATATTTCCCAATCATAACTGGCGGGGTACCGCAATTATTGATTATTTAATTTTATCGCACGAAACCGCAACAAAACAGGTAAACTCGTACTTAAACCTGTTTCATGAGAGTGCACATCCTACAATGGGTATCTTTGAGGAAACTGACAACGCTTATGAATTGATCTATGATCATAAGTACAGGACAATGGTATTGAATTCCATTAACTGGGCTGCCAGTTATCGGCAGGATCTGTTATCAGGACATTTTTCAACACAAATAGGGGTTAATTTTTACTTTTTGTCGAAAAACACACCTGAACTTACTGGTAAAAAGTTGACACGTGGATATGGGTTTAATGGTGGTTTTCAGTGGGAATACCCCTTTTTGAAAAAAAACAGAATATATCTGTCTTTTTTCAACCGAATGATTTTTAAAGGCAAAGTCAAATCGGAGGGGAACATATATTTTGGTAGTGGAAAACATTTGGCAGAGAAAACTCTAAAATATCCGGTAATTAATAAAACGTACACGATATCATTGAAAGCTGGTGTTAATCGTTTAATTGGAAGCACGGATATGAATTTGGGTATATTCACACATTTTATATATGGTAATCCTTATGGTTTCATAGACAGCCGCGATAAAAGATCCGTATTGCGAGTTGGTGTTGAGGTTTTTCGATAATGAAAATTCGACTTGTTACAGTAAGATGATTTTGATAAAGTAACGAAAAATTCGTTGTGTAAGACTATTAAGGGTCAAATTTACCTGTTTTTTTTGGAATCCGGGATCGGTATCAACTTTACAATTCGAAATGCCAAAAAGAACTAAAGAAATATCTTTAGATGATTAAAAAAACGAGCGATCAGTTTTTTTTAGTCGGTATCGAATCGGAATAAAGGAAACAAAATCAATTCCGATATTTAATAAAAAGGCAAACAGATTTTTTATTGTTGAAACCCTTTGATGAACAATGCAGATTTCAAAACAAAATACGATTTTGACTTTCCATGCCTGAATCGTTCCCCTTACCTCTGTTTGCCTTGAATTATCTCGATGTTAATCCGCCGTCTACTGCGATAGCCTGCCCTGTGATGAATGAAGCCAGATCGGAGCATAACCATGCAACAGTATCTGCAATTTCTTTACTGGTTCCCATACGTCCAATCGGTTCCATGTCAACAAATTGTTTGACTTTTGTGGGGTCTTTATGAGTAACACGGTCGATCATGGCTGTATGGATAACACCCGGGCAGACAGCATTTATCCTGATACCTTTTTGTGCATATTCAAGTGCTGAGGCTTTAGTTAAACCGTTAACACCATGTTTACTCGCTACATAAGCAGGCAGTTGCGTAAAACCAACAAGGCCGGCAGCAGAAGAGTTATTGACAATTGCTCCACTGCCCTGTTTGAGCATCTGTTTAAGTTCGTATTTCATGCAATACCATAAACCGGTCAAATTAATCTTGATAACTCTATCCCAGTTTTCATTCGTGCACTCTGTTGTTTCGGCCTGTTGACCTTCAATACCAGCATTGTTAAAAGCACAATCCAGTTTTCCAAAATGGTTAACAGCATTTTCAATCAGGTCTGAAACTGAACCGGGATCACTTATATCTGTTTGTATGTAAATTCCTTCACTTCCAAGTTCCTGAATTGTTCGTAAAAGATTATTACCGCTTTCCTTTATATCTGCTATTACGATACGAGCTCCCTCTTTTGCAAAAACTTTTACCGCCGCTTCACCGATACCCGAAACTCCACCGGTGATAAGTGCAACTTTGTTTTTTAAGATACTCATAGACCTCTCCTGTGGGGATGAAACTTCTGTTACTATAATAAAACAACCTCTGTGCCAGATTCAGTTCTTTAATGAGTAGCAATGATTTATTTCAGTCATTTTTGACTGCAGATGGCGTGGTAAAGAAAGAATTCATTTTCATGATTTTATAAAAATTGATTCGCTTGGAGATTTAACTGTTTCGAGGTTTTTGTTTCCAATATTAACTCATAAGTTACGAAATATCATTGTATTTCATTAATTGAAAATGCTGTCTATATGTAGTATTAAATATGTGTACACTATACAATACTTACTTTGAGCCGCTTGTAAGAACTTGCCAATAGATGTATATTATAACTCTATGTCGTTGAATAACTGCCTGAGTTTAAACGTTACCAGTAATATTGATAGTTGTTTTATCCACTCTAAATCATTTCAAGAATAAATCAATGGTATGAACAAGAATGTAAAACCAGCCATTTACGATGAAAGTAAAATAAAGACACTTAGTTCACTTGAGCATATTCGTTTGCGTACAGGAATGTATATAGGCCGTCTGGGTGATGGATCAAATCCTGATGACGGGATTTATGTGTTGCTTAAAGAGGTTATCGATAATGCAATTGATGAATTTATAATGGGTTATGGAAAAAAAATTGAAGTAAACATAAATAAAGGGATTGTCTCGATAAGAGATTATGGCCGCGGAATTCCATTAGGGAAGGTTATAGATTGTGTATCTACGATCAATACCGGGGCAAAATATAATGATGATGTATTTCAGTTCAGTGTCGGATTAAACGGCGTAGGGACAAAAGCTGTAAATGCCCTTTCCAGCCATTTTAAAGTTGTTTCATACAGGGATGGACAATATTCTGAGGCAGTTTTTTCAAAAGGAGACCTGAAATCCAAAAAAAGGGGAAAAGTAAATCAGGCAGACGGGACTTATGTTGAATTTATTCCGGACAGCGATATATTTAACGATTATGAATTCAATTATGAGTACATTGAGAAGCGTTTGTGGAATTATGCTTACCTCAATTCAGGTCTGAGGTTATATTTTGGCAAGCAGAAATTCGAATCCAGAAACGGTTTGCTTGATCTGCTGGAAAATGAGGTCGGTGATAAAACTGTTTATAAATTAGCACATTATAAAGGTAAACAAATCGAATTTTCGTTTACCCATACTCAAACATATGGTGAAACCTACTTTTCCTTTGTTAATGGGCAGTATACTTCTGATGGCGGGACTCATCTGAGTGCGTTCAGAGAGGGCATTCTCAAGGGAATAAATGAATTTTTCAAGAAAAATTATAATGGTGTGGATGTCAGGGATGGTATTGGTGGAGCAATTGCAATCAAACTGAAAAATCCGGTATTTGAATCACAAACAAAGAACAAACTTGGTAATACCGAAATACGAAGCTGGATCGTGTCTGAAGTAAGGTCTGGTGTAGTTGATTTTCTTCATAAAAACGCTGATGCATCACGTCAACTGGAATCCAAGATAATTCAGAATGAAAAACTGAGAACCGAACTGAATGCTGTAAAGAAAGAAGCCAAGGAAGCTGCCAAAAGAATTGAAATAAAGAATCCAAATCTTCGCGACTGTAAATATCACCTTACAGACGGGGCTAAAGGCGAAAACTCGACTGTTTTTTTAACCGAAGGACAATCAGCCGGCGGATCTATTATTTCTGCCCGTGATGTGATGACACAGGCAATTTTTACATTAAGAGGAAAAATTCAGAATGTGTTTGGCCGAAACAGGGCTGCTATTTATCAGAATGAAGAACTGTATAATATGATGATGGCGTTAGGTATTGAAGAGGACGTGGAGAATCTCAGGTATAATCGTATCGTTCTGGCTACTGATGCTGATGTTGATGGTTTTCATATCAGGAATCTGTTGTTGACATTTTTCCTCAGTTACTTTGAAGAACTTGTTGTTGCAGGCCATGTCTTTATCCTTGAAACTCCGCTGTTTCGGGTAAGGAATAAGAAAGAAACAAGATATTGTTACAATGAAAAAGAACGTAACATTGCAATAAAAGAGATTCGGAACCCGGAGGTAACCCGGTTTAAAGGGCTGGGTGAAATTTCGCCAAAAGAGTTTGGCCAATTTATTGGTGAGAACATGAGATTGATTGAAGTCAATGTTAAGTCTGTAAAAAATGTTCCGGATACATTGAAATTTTATATGGGAAAAAATACTCCGGAACGTCGTGAATATATCATGGAGAACCTTATATAATGGCGTATATTAAAAATTTATACGATGTCAATTTTATGGAGTACGCTTCTTATGTTATAAAAGAGCGTGCAATTCCCGATGTTAAAGATGGATTAAAACCGGTTCAACGGCGTATACTTCACACATTATTTGAAATGGATGACGGGAAATTCCACAAGGTAGCTAATGTTGTTGGATCCTGTATGAGGTATCATCCGCATGGAGACGCATCAATTGGTGATGCACTGGTTTCGCTTGCAAACAAAGATCTGTTTATCGAAAAACAGGGAAATTTCGGAAATATCTATACAGGTGACCCTGCATCTGCAGTTCGATATATTGAATGCCGGCTTACTCCTTTAGCTAAAGAAACGCTGTTTGATCCCCAGATTACAGAGTTTGTTGATTCATACGACGGACGAAACAGGGAACCCGTGACGCTTCCTGCAAAATTACCCGTACTGCTTGCGCTTGGAGCTGAAGGTATCGCTGTTGGAATGTCTACAAAAGTAATGCCACATAATTTAATTGAGCTTCTGGAAGCTGAAATTGCATACCTTCAAAATGAACAGCTTCTTTTGTATCCGGATTTTATCTCAGGTGGTTTTGCGGATGTCTCTGAGTATCAGGATGGAAATGGTAAAATACTTGTACGGGCAAAACTTGATACGAGTGATCCAAAACGCATTGTTGTCAGAGAACTGCCTTTCGGTTCTACAACAGAATCACTTATTAACTCTATCGAAAATGCAGCCAAAAAAGGTAAATTAAAAATAGCAGGAATAAGTGATTATACTGCCGAAAAGGTTGAAATAGAAATCCGGTTGGCAAGGGGTGTTCATTCAAGAGAAGTGATTGATGCATTATATGCATTTACAGAATGTGAAAATTCAATTTCTGTAAATCTTATGGTCATTAATGACCATAAGCCTGTGTGCATGAGCGTATCAGAAGTGATACAGCACAATGCAAATCAGCTTGTGGAAATTCTTACTGCTGAACTCAAGCTTGAAGAGCGGCAGCTAAAAGATAAACTTCATGCTAAAACTCTTGAGCAGATTTTTATCGAAAACAGAATTTACAAAAAAATAGAAGACAAAACAACTTCACAAGCTGTAATAAAGGCTGTGGTTGACGGGTTGAAACCATTCAAGCCTCAAATTCGAAGAGAAGTTACTACAGAAGATATGGAAACTCTATTAAAAATTCCCATAAGAAGAATAAGTGCCTATGATATTAACCGTGCTAAAAAAGAGATGCAGGAGATCAACAACCGGCTTAAAGAGATTAAATCAAACCTTGCATCAATTGTTGATTACTCAATCTCGTATTTACATGGGATAATAGAAAAGTACAAGGCACAGTATCCCCGGCGTACAAAACTTGTCTCTTTTGAAAAAGTTGATGTAAGAGAAGCTGCACAACGTAATCTTAAACTCAGATATGACAGGGATACCGGGTATTTGGGTTATGAGGTGAATGGGAATCAGCTTTTTGATGTTTCTGTTTACGACAGGGTTCTTGTGATAAGGAAAACCGGTACTTATTCTGTAATTGATGTTCCTGATAAGATTTTTGTTGACAAAGGCATGCTTTTTTGTGGTTTCGTTGATAAAGAACAGGTTTTTACTGTTCTCTTTAAAGATAACAAGACAGGATTTCCTTACATAAAAAGATGCAGAATCGAAAAATTCATTCTTAATAAAGGCTATTCAATTGTTCCTGAAAATTGTACCGTTGTTAAACTTACAACTGATTGTAATGGTATAATTCATGTTGAATACAAACCCAAACCAAGATTAAAAGTTCTTGAAGAGAGTTTTTTTATAAAGGATTATCTGATAAAAGGCTCTAAAGCTGGTGGGGTCCGCCTGGCAAATAAAGAAGTAAAGGGCATGAAATTTCTTGCCGGTTAAGTATGATTCAATAATAACAGTTTTTCCAGTCGCAAGCTTTGCCTTTTCCAGGAATATCTGGATGCTTTTTTCCATGCATTCATACTGATTTTACGAATGAGATTGTCATCATCAATCACACGCATGATTTTTTGCGTATCGGATTGTTCATCTGTCCCTTCAAGAAGAACACCAGTGTAAAAATCTGTAATGAATTCTCTTGTTGAAGGGATTGATGTTGCAAAGGCGATCGCACCCCTTGAAAGCGCTTCAAGTATGGCTAAAGAGTACCCGCCTTCATAACGGGATGTTGAAATTAAAAAAGGACAGGTAACATACCATTTATGCATACTCTCCAGCGGTTCTTCTTCAATCACTGTAACTGAATCATCCAAAGATTTTTTATATCTGTAAAATGAATCGGTTTTACCTGTACCGATCAGAAACAGGCGGGATTGAGGCAACGTTTTATGAATATTAATGAAAAGGTTTATTCCATACTGAATGTTTTTTTTCCAGGTATAACCACCTACGATCAAGAAATCGCGAGGTAAGAAAGATTTATGAGTCCAGTATGGTTCAACCTGGAGATCTGTTCCGTTGGTGATCAAATTGATTTTATTATTTGCATATGGATAATGACCTTTAATCCAGCGTGTCTCTTCAATTGTACCAGTAAGACAAAGCGATGAAAGCTTTAAATTCAGCCTTAAAAGCGGAAATCGTAAAAACCGTGCTTTCCAGGTAGTTGGATTGTTTACGAGTTTTCCGGGAATCAGTTTTTCCAGCTCATATACCTTTTCTTCCCACCCATGACTATGGAGTGCTGTTTTGGTTTTGAAATTGAATAATTTACAGAGTATGGTACAAATAAGGCCGTCAGTAGAACGTGCAATAATCCAGTCAGGAGAATTTTTAAAACTGAAACAGAGATGAAAGGCAATTTTCATTGAAAAGAGGAAAAGATTTTCATGCTGCTTTCTATAGATAATCTTTGTTGCATGCCCAAAAGTTTTCAGGTTTTTGGATAATTCGGAAATTGATCTGTTAACACCTCCAGAGGAGTTGGCGGGGATATGTGCTGCGAACCAGATTATCAATGGTGATCCTTTCGTTTCAGGAAAAAATTCCATGGAAGTGGCCGACTTGGAAAACTGGATAAAAGTGTCTCAAGATTTTTGAAACCGTCTTTTGCTTCTTCGGGAAAATGTAAAGTGATACATATAAATGCTTTATAAACATTTGCTTTTGTTAACAAATTTCTTTTTAGCAGAAACCCTGAATTTGCATAAAAAGGGTAAAATGATGGAAAATACCAGCTATTGTTTTTCAGGGCAACTGGTCCACAGTATCGCCCGGTGAATCTTGCAGTTTCGGGTCCGCCACAAATTACCCGGAACCTTTTTGAAAGATATAGTATTTGTTGTGGTCCGATGGAATTAAATGGCGGAATAAATGCAAAAGGCAGGTTCTTTAATGGAATATGATTGATTTTTTCATCCAGCTCACTGTTTCGCAATTGTAAAATCTCACTATTGAACGGACCGAATTTGCCATTGTGTGAGAAACCATGCAGTGCTGGTTCACCATTGCTTTCGATGATTTTTTCTATTATGTAATGGTTGTCAGGATTTTTTAAATCATTTCCGGTAATCGCTGCAAGATAAGGTATATCGTGATTTTTCATGATTTTACAAAAATCGGAAACCAGATCTTTTTTATCAAGAAACAGGTCGTCTATTCTAAGAAAGAAGATGGCGGATTCAATTGATGAATAGCGGGAAATGTTATTTAATGTATATCGTAAATCGTACACGGGTTTTCTATTACATTTAAAGAAAAGTGAGTGAAACAGGTGGGGTTTAAGTTTGAGTATGTTTGTTGAAGAAATATCAGTTTTCCATATAGAGGCTGTTTCCGAAGTATTGAAATGCTCCCATGTTAATCCACTTCCATTATTTATCCAGGATTTCAGGAAATGGGGGATCATGAACAGAGAAAAGATTTGTTCGATGATACTGCTTAATACAAGAGTTAAAAACTGTAGCGGGTGTTTGATAATTGAATTGAAACTGCGACGTCGGATTTCGTTAATTATGTTACGGAAAATAATTCTGCTGAATGTTCCCCAGAACGTACGGCAGATCCGGAATTGCCAGTACCTGTCGGGATTTTTTTTATAAAAGAAATATTCAGAATCAAGCAGTAGTTTTATTCTTGAAGGAGATGAGATAACATAACTGAAAAGTGAAATTTTTCTGGAAAGATGAGTTACAGATAATTCAGGATCAAAAACAATTTTACCATGGGGTAAAATACGTGATGTAATTTCGTGATCATCACAGACTTTTTTGAAAAATGGATCAAATCCTCCAACTCCAACAAGGATATCTTTTCGAATACAATAATTACAAGTAAGATAATTATTTCCGTAAAGATTTTCTACTTCCTTATCCCAAATTCCATGACCACTGCTTTCAACTTTACCTTCAACACCGATAATGTCAGATGAGAGATCGGTTAAAAGAGTTAACAATCTTGAAAACCAGAATTTGTTTATCTTTACATCGTCATCAAGAAAAACTATCCATTTCCCGCGGCTGTTCTTTATACCGGTATTTCTGGCCGAAGCTACACCCATATTTTCATTATGACGTATACAGGTAAATCCGAAAACATTACTAATGAATTGATTCTGATTAAAATTATCGGATTGGGAAAAATCATCAACAACTGTAACTTCAATATTGTTACCTTGTGGGATCTGATCATATAAAGATTCAAGGCAGACTTTCAAATAATCAGGTCTGTTGAAAGTGGGAATTACAATTGAAAATAAGGGTACTGTCATATCCGGTTTATTTTGTTGAAAATTTATCATATAAACCAATACATTTTCTGGCAGAATAACTGCATGATTTCATATACCGTATAAACCCATTTCTGGCACATTGTGACCAGTATTGGTTGTTTTTTATTATATCCAAAATACCATCCGCAATGCTGTCTATACTAAAAGGATTCGCTTTCTTTGCGAATGAACCGCATGTTTCATTATGAGACTGGATGTCAGAAACAAGAACCGGGCATCCGTTTGCCATGGCATCAAGTGGTGGAATACCTAATCCTTCGTATATTGAGCAAAAAAGCAGACCGCTTGATCTTTTAAGGTGTTCTTTATATCCGGCCATATCCGGTTCGAAAATCACATTTTCGGGTATATAATTGATACTTTCCTCGTCCTTGTTAACTTCACCTAACACAATAAGCTTGAAATCGGGATATGAAGCATGAATGGATGAAAATGCTTTCAATGTTCGGGCAAGATTTTTGTGAGGACTTCCTCCAAGTGTAATAAGATATAATTGTCGTTTTTGATTCGGTTTAAATTGGTCAACAAGGGGCATATATAAAACGTCTGAATCGTTTTTTGAATGGGGGAAAGCATTAGAAAAATCCTTTTTTGTAGATTCAGAAATAAATAAAAGATGATTGATTTTTTTTACAAGGGTTTTTTGAGTTTTCCAGTAAAGACTGTTTTTCATCACCTGACAATATGGAATATTCCAGAGTTCAAGTCCCAAATCATATACGACAGCAATAGTACGGCCCCTGTTAAATGCGGCTATTCCGATATTGTATAGCGGCCCCAGGGCAATCCAGTAATGAAAAATATCGATTCGGTAAAGCCAGGAAATCAGGGGTATGGTCAATAGATCTTTTTTCCAGTTGCCACTGGAATATGGAATCCATGTTACGGGATGGTTGAAACTGATTCCGGAAACTTTACTTTTATCACCCCAGACAAGGAGCTTGTAAGGAAAGCGGTTTTTCAGTATGGCATTTGCCAATGCACGGCAGTAATTTCCTGCTCCCCGTTTACCATAGCCATAGGAGAAAAGGCGAAAATCCCATAAGATATTCATCTGTCAAAAATACTCTGATAAAAAATTAATAGCTTTCCAGCCATATTTTCGAAACTGAAGTAATGTATATATTTTTTAATCTGTTCCAGTTTTTCTGTTCGTATCTGGTTGTCAAATTTTAAATTTAGCAAATTATTGACGATCTCATCAGGATCATCATTGATAATAATTAAAGGGCTGGAATCATTAGTGATTTGATTGAAACTTTTATTGATATCATAAAAAAGCGGCAGTGAAGTTGATATTACTGGTTTCAAAGCTCCAAGAATACAGGGTACACTGTCTGAAGAACTTCTGTTTTTGAAAAGGGCAAGCGCACAATCGAGACCTGCAATCAATCTGGTCTGTTCCTGCTCACTTACCCATCCGGTAATATGAAATCGATCCTGCCATCCTTTAACAGAAATGGTATTTAAAATATCCTGATAAAGATATTGCTGCTCGCTGGTTCTGATGCCGCCAATCCAGACAAATTCCCACTTGAGATTGATTTTTCCCAACAATGTAAATAGAAGTTTATAATTGTAATCAGGATTGATAAAACCGGTCATTCCAACACGTAAAGTTTTACCGGAGTATGCCGGACCATTGTCATTATAATGAATTTTAACTGGATGATTAAAAACATGAATACGATTTTTGATGATACCCAACTGTGTCAAAATATCTGCCTGGTAGTTATGATGAACAAGAATTAAAGAGGCATAAAAGTTATTATAAACATGTTTTCTGAATGCAGTCTGAAACGGATGGCGAAGATCATATATCAATAGTTTGAAGGCCCGAAAGAAACCTTTGATTTGCGATCGGGAAAAGGAACGAGGATCTTCATTGTAAACTTCATGCAAAGATACAATTACTGGTTTAGCTATTCTGGTTACAAGTTTATGATAGAAACATTCTTTACCATGGAAGAACAGGGATGGCTCATATTGAATATGCACAAGATCCGCTTTATTGAGTTCCCTGATCATTTGTGTACTATTTCTGATAAATTCGGACGTGTTAAATACTTGTAAATCAACCCGGCTTTGAAGTGCTTTACAATAATTATTAGAATAGATAGAAATTCCGCATCGATTTGTATGCGGAAAAATCCAGCTGATCTTCATATTTTATTTCCAGCGTTTTGAATGACATCAAGAGGCAATTTTTGTCTTTTACCATGCAGAAAAAAACGTAAAAAGCCGGTTATAATTCCAAGAAATCCTGCAATTACATAGTCGTTTCTGTATGATATACTGTTTCTTTTGCTTGTTTTGCTGTTTTTCCGGGATAGAAATTCAAGACGGTTTTTCCAGAATCGTAACCAGTCGCCAAAATAAATTAATGGAGTATAAGTACACGAAAAGAAAGTAGTATTGGCAAAAAGGTGAAAGATATATTTTGAACCTTTATCAGTTCTGCATCCCCCATCCGGCAGTCGAAGGTGATTAACTTTGGCATCCGCGCAAAATAGTATGTTAAAACCAGCATTCAATAATCTGAATGCACAATCAATCTCTTCCCATAATGCATTGTGCATGAAATTTGTATTAAATCCGCCAATGTTTTCAAGAGCTGTTCGTTTAAATGACATGTTTGCACCCATAAAGCTGATTGTTTTCTGGCTTATATCACATGAAAAGTTTTGAATTAACTGACATGTACGATAGTCGAAACTGGATGGCTTATCTGAAGTGGAAAAAATCGGATCATGAATGAAACCGGCAACAGCCCCGGTTTCGGGATTATCATAACACTTCCTGTGCGCATCAAGAAAACCTTTCTGTGGTATAATGTCATCATCCAGATATAAAACAATATCATTTTTACCACTATGTAATC
>JAAYEB010000248.1 GCA_012728995.1 Fibrobacter sp.
CTGATTTGGCTGCATAACTAAGTCGGCCTTCACTTCGTTCCAACGTCCAGGTGGATCTGAAGACCAGCATAAAAAAGGTTTCCCGTCATAATTAATTTTTAAAGAATAACCACCGGTAATTCCAGATGACTCCATACCACAGGTAAGGAGCTCAAAAAGTGCTTTCTGATTATAAAATGAACCAGGGTTGTTTAAATCTTCACCTGGATATACCCATGCTTCAATCGAGAATTGGGATAAATAAAAATCATCTATTGAACCAGGCACTTTAATATCATAACTATCGAATGTAGTTTCATTCGCAACACCTGCACACTCAAGTGCATTTCCCAGTACTCCATCACTGGTAATACCAAACAAATCACCCGACCCGACGGCGTCGTACCCATTGCCTGTTACGTCTGAAAAAACGTTTTCAGTTAATGAATCAAAAGACCAGTGTGCCATGACCCGTTTTTCAGCTACCGTAACAGATACCATGGCAATTATTGTTAAAATTGCCAACAGCAGATTCCTGTGTGATCCCATAAATACCCTCTCCGTAAGATATTTTTATCGGTAAGTATTGATGATACTAAAATATAAAGAATTTTTTATCAATTTGGCAACAAAAAAAGATATATTATTTAATAATCTGTATTCTTCATTGAATGGAACTTTGGGTCGAGCCATCACCAACTATAACAGTTTCAAACAGTTAACACTTCTCTATCATTAATATGATTAAATAAAACCAAAAATCAGACGATTCCTGTACGCGAGTCTTTTTCGCGTACATTGGGAAAAAGAATTGGATTGAGAACAGGAAAACAACTGGAAAACCTGCTGTTATGTGGATAACGATTACGACAACGATATCGAAATGGACAGATAGACATGACCATCGCAACCATAAGACCTGCTCTGAGGCTGGTATCGCTCTCGTATCTAGTCGAAAATTAATAATCTCTACTCAGGTATAATTACTTTTATCCTGAATTATTTGAACATACTCTGCCAAGGAGCTGCAATATTGAATAATGAAATGCTATCCAGAGTTAAATCAAACGTATATTATTCTAATCATTGGTGGGCATCAACCATTAAATACACTACATTCATTCTTATTCTGAAAGGTAATCCATGCAGTTAATATTTACCCCCTCAGCAGGCAAAATATTGATTGGCAAAGCAGTAGCTCAGCAATTATTTAACAGTAAAGCAAGTAATGATGGAACAGTTGCAATTATAGCTGGAACAACAAATGGATTTGTTGCTGATGAACTTCTGAAGCTATTAAAACAAAACGAAGGTTTTTCACCAAACCACTTTTTCCGCGGAATCACCACTCCGCCTTCAATCAAAACTACAGAAAGCGGAAGGTTACCGGACGAATCGGGGTTTCCGGGAGATGTTATTATTAAAAACGGAATATGGGAGAAAGGAAAAACTATTCGATGTTGTCAAACAACTCGAAAAAAATGACATAATTGTTAAAGGAACTAATGCAGTCGACATAATAAATCAAAAAGCCGGAATCCTGATCGGACACCCTCAGGGCGAAACAATTGTTGCCTCTTTACAAGCAATTGCAGGTAAACGCACGAGACTGATTATTCCGGTTGGCCTCGAGAAAAGAGTTCCACAAAATATCGATTTAACAGCACGAATCCTGAATTCACCCGAATGTACAGAACCCCGTTTTATACCAGTACAAGGTGAAATTGTGACAGAACTTGAAGCAATCCGGATCTTATATGAATGTAAAAGCACACCTTACAGCAGCAGGAGGTGTATGCGGTGCTGAAGGTTCAGTATGGATTCATATTGATGCTTCAGCAGAAAAAATGGATTTCATAAAAAAGACCTGGAAACAGTCCTTTGCGAGAAACCTTTTTATTGCATGTAATTTTATATACACCAGTATGAACAGATTTTTTCAAATGTTTTATCCTGAACTTGCATTTTTTTCATAGAAAAACCATTTCAATTCATGACTGCAAAACATCCTGACCCCTTTATACCATCTTGAAGCAAAACAGAATAAATGGTACTATTATATCGATCGGTAATTTCACCAGTTCTCAAAATCAATCTGAATACAAAAAATGCGGGGTACCTTTTGAATAATTCACCATTGCCAAATCTTATTACCTATAATAATACAATCAACTATGCAGACGGCTCCGAATCAAAACTGCTTTCAGCAGTATCTGATCCAAATTTTGATGAATTTACTTCCTGGCGAGCAATATCAGATTGGGCACAATACTACCATCTCTCACCACTTCGCAGGAATCTTCTCAACTGGATCAATTTTGGCAATAAACCACTTCGCATTTTGGAACTGGGTGCTGGATGCGGAGCAATAACCTCCTTTTTGGTAACAATCCCTTCATCTGATGTTGTAGCAGTTGAAGGAGCTTTGGACAGAGCAAATGTTATCAGATTCAGATGTAAAAACGCGGATAATTTACAGATCCATGCATGCCCCATTAATGAATTTAATCCTGACAATTCCTTTGATATTATCACTTTAATTGGTGTACTTGAATATGCAGGATGCTACGAAACTGCAAAAGACCCATTTAAGGCGGTTTTATCAAAAGCTGCAGATATGCTTTCCGAAGATGGTATTCTTATCGTGGCAATTGAAAACCAGCTTGGGTGTAAGTATATCAGCGGATGTCCTGAAGATCATTACGGAGTTCCGTATGAAGGATTAAACGGATATCCTAACTATAATGGCATAAAAACATTTACATTAAAAACGCTTTCACAAAAACTTGATAATGCTGGATTGGATTGTCAGAAATGGTTTTATCCTTATCCTGATTATAAACTTCCCAGTGTCATTTTTTCAGAAACCGCTTTTCGGTACCCCGGATTTGACTGGATTGCTCTTACCGATGTACCACCAGAGCCTAATGAAAATTCCAAACCCACTTTTAATGATCGCTCTTTTTTGTCATTGATTCAACAAACAGGAACCGTTAATCACTTCATGAACTCATTTTTGATTTTTGCAGGAAAAGGAAATAACCTGATTATAGATAACCATGAAAAAATTCTTGCTGTCAAATCCAATGTAAAATTCAGGACACAATCATTTCAAACATCCACTGTTTTTTCCAAAGATAGTGACAAAATTTCTGTATTCAAAAAACGTCTGTTTCCCAATCTCCCAACTCAATGCCAGGAAATCAAGCTTAACATCGACAAATCCGGTGAAACTTACTATAATGATACGATTAATATTTTTGATGCGATACTAAAAGAGATTCAAAACAGAGATTATGAAAAAACCATACAATATTTTAATACGTGGGTTGAAATCCTTCAGGAATACTCGGAGAAGGCAAAAGAACAGAATATAGTTGACTTCCGTAATTTCTCAAAAAAAAGTATCGGACAACCCATTTACGAAAAGTTTTATAATGATGAATGGATCAAAGGAACTTTCATCGATCTTGTACCACTTAACATCCTTATTCCTGTAAATAAAGCATATACAATAAATGACTGCAAAGTAATAGACCGGGAATGGGAAGTGTCGTTTGATATTCCAGTACAGTTGGTTTTTGACCGGGATTTTTTCTATTATCAAATAAACTTCTGAATATTCTTAAGCCATCAAAAAATAAAGTAAACAAAATTTCATTACTACCTAATGAAATTCATGAATTATTGAAAAACAATAATTTTTTCCGTAACAGACAGGCTTTGGATTACAATTTATTCGAAAACTGGTTTCAACAGGGAATAATCACTGGCTTTTCGAGCAGTTTACCTGAACATAAAAATCATAGCCATCAGACAGAATCCCTGCAGTTCTCAATTAATCATTTTATGTCAAACATAGTGACTCTTGTTGAGCAAGGTAATCATGATACTGCGATTCTGTATTACGACAAAAATCGTTCTCTGTTTCCGGATGAAGCTCAATTGATTAAATTTGATGAAATCATTGCGTCTCTTCGCAAAAAATTAAACCAGAACCGGACTATTAATTAAAAACAACTAATTAAAAACGCATTTCTGCTGAACATGTTATGGATGTAAAGATTTCATATCTGCCTGCAAATATACAAGAGGCAATTACCACATCAAGATCAGCTACAAGATCCGAAGATGCATATTCATCATGAACAACAGCTCCTCTGCTTTTTCCTAATTGTGCCAAATTTTCATTTGGTTCAATAGCAGAATATGGAACACCTGTCAAACGAGAATGCAACAGCCCTTTTCCATATCCGATTTCAATGATGTTATCAGGTTTTAATGACAACACAATACTGGTTTTCAAAGAAGTGAATTTATTCAAACATCAAATAATTACAAAAACAAAGCCATTATTTTATTTCAGATACGTTATAAATATTGGAATCTGATGATAGATTTTTTCTTGAATCCAGCCTTGCATGCCCTGGCCAGGCACAGGTATTGAAACGAAAGGTAATCCATGCAGTTAGTATTTACCCCTTCAGCGGGCAAGAAACTGATCGGTAAAGCAGTAGCTCAGCAATTATACAATAACAAAACAAGAAAAGACGGCATAATTGCAATTATAGCCGGAACAACAAATGGATTCGTTGCTGATGAACTTCTGAAGCTGTTAAAACAACACGAAAGCTTTTCACCTTACCACTTTTATCGCGGGATCACCACTCCGCCATCAGTCAAAACCACAGAAAACGGAAGGTTACCAGACGAATCAGGGTTCCCGGGAGATGTTATTATAGAAAAAGGCATATGGCAGAAAAGAAAAACCATATTCGATGTTATCGAACACCTTGAAAAGAATGATATTATCGTAAAAGGTGCCAATGCTGTCGATATAATTAATAAAATGGCCGGCATCCTTATCGGACATCCACAGGGCGGAACAATTGTTGCCTCTTTACAGGCAATTGTCGGCAAGCGCACGAGACTGATAATTCCGGTTGGCCTGGAGAAAAGAGTTCCACAAAATATCGATTTAACAGCACGAATCCTGAATTCACCCGAATGTACAGGACCCCGTTTTATACCAGTACAAGGTGAAATTGTGACAGAACTTGAAGCAATCCGGATCTTATATGATGTAAAAGCACACCTTACTGCAGCAGGAGGTGTATGCGGTGCTGAAGGTTCAGTATGGATTCATATTGATGCTCCTGCAGAAAAAATAGATTTCATAAAAAAAGACCTGGAAACAATCCTTTGTGAAAAACCATTCAAAATCATACCCATGTAGATGCAAAACTGCAATTCTGTTCGGTGTTTTTTTAGTTTTTTTATAATTTAATTAGATAGTAATGTTTTTCATATTTATATTATCTGAATAGTAACGATTCCTTTAAGCGATCTGCTTCGCGCTACATTGATATTAAGAACCAGATCCAGAAAGCTTAATATGAAGGTACAGGATTACGACAACGGACAACCGACAACGGAAAATGAAAATGAAAATGAAAAATATGACAAAATCAGGAAAATTAATAATAACAATTCTTCTTTTCACGATTTCAGTTAATTCAGAAGTACTGGAAACGCCTCTTTTCCTGATCGATTATGAACTGACAGGTGAACACGCCATAGCTGTTGATATTGATTCGGATAACAATGGACATCCGGATTATGTTGATAGTATTGCCAGCTATGCTGCTGAAGCATGGACAATTATTACCGATACACTCAATTTTCCGCCTCCTCTTCCTCACGACACTACATCATCAAAATATGTTATCAAAGTACGTGATGTTTATACAATAGATAACACGTTAGATCAGGCATTAGGTAACTGTATGAGATCAGCTAATGGATGTTCGGAAGTATTTGTAGAAAATGACTTTATTTATGGATCGAATCGCGATTCCGCATATGCATCCCAAAAATCTGATGGACTTTGGAGGTCGATTAATAGTGTCACAAATCCATTTCCTTATCTGAAAATGGTCGTGTTTCATGAACTGTTTCATGCAACACAGGTATTTTATCTGAAACTCAGCTTTACTCCTCTGACAGAAACTGCTGCTGTGTGGTTCCAGAACCGATGGGCCAGCGATTCCACAATGGGATATGGTTCTATTTTTATTAAAAATCTGGAAATGGGATGGTTTGATTCTGCTTCACAATATTTTAACTTCCCGTATCTTTGGTATGCTGAGGAGAAACTGGGAAGAGGATTCATTAAGGCATATCATGAATACCGAGGATCCACAATTCCAGATAAGCCGGGAAATTTGCAACAGGAATCCCGGAATTTTCATAATTTTTGCCAAAACAATGATTACTCCGAAGACGATCTGGTTAAAGGAATGGCTAATGAAATAGTATCAATTCTTAACGGCAGCGAACCCAGGATCTTAACTTCTCTTGGTGATTTCCAGAAACGTTCTAATATAAAACCATCTATCAATCGACTTGACCTGAATGAGAATCCGGAAATAACACACAGTGGTAAACCATATGGCATGGATATATTCACAATCATGATTGGAGGATATCCGACTGACAGTTATATTAAAATAGATGTAACCCAAATCGATGCATGGGGATATATTGTGCCTGTTTTTAAAACCGATGATGGTTCTGTTATCATTGGATCTGTATATTACGATAATTCTAACAGTTTCCAGATACAGTTTTTGGAAAATGCCAGCTCCCTGGAGCTTTATTGTCAACATGGCTGGGCTGGAATGTCCTGTGATATTCAATTGATTTTACCTGATAATACTCCCAGCAAGACAAAACCGCTCACAGTTTTTTCATCCGGTTCTCTTGATGCCGAGCATAATGAATCTGCTGCTTTTGATCAGAACCTGGAAACCGGTTGGGTCGCATCAACTATCTCAGATACAAAGTCGATTGGGTTAGACCTTGGTGAAGAATGTCAGATAAACAGTGTTGTGTTATACTGGACATATAAAATCGATTCGGGAAGCATGTTTGCCACTCCATTCGAACTTCAATACTCGATTGATGGCGAAATGTTTACCATGTTTCATGAAAATATGGGGCTTGGTGGAACGGAGGTGATACCTGTAAACCTTTCTGCGAGATATCTGAAACTTTTATTTACCGGTACAATGGCAAGCCTGTCACAGGAACTTCTTGAATTCGAAGTGCTGGTAGACAAACCAACAATTAAAATTGCTGACAACATTGTGGTTAACAAAATAAACAAGGTTCCTGTATCGACACGTGGAAATCGACTGGTTATCCTTGAAAATTCGAATCAGGAGAATGTATATAAATTATTTTCTTTGGATGGCAGCATTGCAGCCGAGTTTAAAACCTCATCCC
This sequence comes from Fibrobacter sp., assembly GCA_012728995.1. Classification (GTDB taxonomy): domain Bacteria; phylum Fibrobacterota; class Chitinivibrionia; order Chitinivibrionales; family Chitinispirillaceae; genus JAAYEB01. Next base: position 7,267 of record JAAYEB010000248.1, read on the forward strand.
GAATGCAATTTATATCTGAGCCACTTACTTCCGGTACATATATAGTTCGTTCGCTTCGAAACGCTTCAAGCAAATCGTTCAGAGTGATTATACCATAATCTTTCAAACAATTTTCCGGGAAAGGTTATCAGGTGTCAAATACCCAAAGTCGCAAGTGTTCTTCCGATATTGTTGATGATATTAACCAGACCAGGATGAGAAACTTCAAAACGGCGAACTGCCAATGATAACCCGTCGAGTGAATGTTTCAAGAGTTCTGGATCAGTTTCACTGCGCATCGCCTCTTTGACAGAAGTTTCTGCATATGCAGCTACACTACGGGCACCTTCACTGCTTGTCTTTTCTAATGTATCAATCTCGTTCCTGAGCTCTTTTATCAATCCTAAAATTTCTTCCCTTCGATCTTCACCAAGTGTTTCACACTTTCTGATCTCGTCTTCAATCCTGATAATTGTCTCTTTAGCCATAGTTTTTCTGCTCCCCAAAAGAACACTATCTGTGTAATGGTTTATATTTTACCCTGTGCGGTTGATCGATGTCAATACCCAGGATATCTTTTCTTGCATCTACATAAGAAGCATAATTACCTTCATGCCATACAACAGTACTGTTACCCTCAAAAGCCAGGATATGGGTTGCTATCCTGTCCAGAAACCATCTATCATGGCTCACAACCACTGCACAACCGCTGAAATCACTTACAGCCTGCTCAAGCGCCTGTAAAGTTTCAACATCGAGATCATTTGTTGGTTCGTCAAGAAGTATCACATTACCTCCGCTCTGAAGCAGTTTTGCCAGATGTACCCGGTTTCTCTCACCGCCGGAGAGTTCCGAAATAAATTTCTGCTGATCTGAACCGGAGAAATTAAATTTACTGACATAGGCACGTGAATTGACTTCAATCTTTCCTAACACCAGAGTATCTTTCCCACCGCTTATTTCTTCAAAAACAGTCTTTGTACCGTCAAGTGAATCCCGCGATTGATTTACGTAACTTAACTGGACTGTTTCTCCTATTACAATTGTTCCACTGTCCGGTTTTTCCTCTCCTGTAATAATTCGCAAAAGAGTAGACTTTCCGGTTCCGTTAGCACCAATTACACCAACAATACCTGCCCTGGGTAGTACAAAACTGAGATTCTCAAATAAAAGTTTGTCATCATAGGCTTTGGAAAGATCCTGAGCATTAATTACTATATTTCCAAGTCTCTGTCCGTGTGGAATTATTATCTGAGCAGTTTTTACGTTTTCTGCTGAAGCCTGATTTCTCAGTTCTTCGTAAGCATTCAGCCTTGCTTTCCCTTTTGCCTGACGAGCTTTCTGGGATAACCTGACCCATTGAAGCTCCGATCGCAGCCTTTTCTGCCGATCGCTCTCCTCTTTTTCCTCCTGGGCAAGACGAGCTGTTTTCTGATCAAGCCACGAACTGTAATTCCCCTTCCATGGAATCCCATGTCCTCTGTCCAGTTCGAGAATCCATCCAACAACATTGTCAAGAAAGTAGCGATCGTGTGTAACCAGAATAACAGAACCTTTATATTCACGAAGATGCCGTTCGAGCCATGCAACCGATTCCGCATCAAGATGATTTGTAGGCTCATCAAGAAGAAGCAGATCCGGCTTTTGAAGAAGCAATTTACACAATGCTACTCTTCTCCTCTCACCACCTGATAATTTCGTAACATCTGCATCACCAGGTGGAAGCCGTAATGCATCCATTGCTATCTCAAGTTGTCTATCCAGTTCCCAGGCATCTGCTGTATCAATTTTATCCTGAAGTTCTCCCTGATATTCCAAAAGCTTATCCATCTCGTCATCAGACATTGGCTCTCCAAATTTTGACGAAACCTCATCAAATTTTTCAAGAAGAGATCGGGTCTCTTTTACCGCCAGTTCGACATTCCCTTTTACATCCAGGGTTTCATCGAGTTGAGGTTCCTGTGGAAGATATCCAACCGTACGACCAGATTCCAGCCATGCTTCTCCCTGAAACTCAGTATCCAAACCAGCCATAACTTTTAAAAGAGTACTTTTACCTGAACCATTTACACCAATTATCCCGATTTTGGCACCATAATAAAAAGAAAGGGATATATCTTTAAGGACCTCTTTTTTGGGTGGATAAACCTTGGTAAGCCTGTTCATATAATAAATAAATTTTTCAGCCATGTTTTTCCTTTAAATTTAGATTTACAATATTTAATATGTACTCCTGGAAAGATACTATATTCAAACACGCGAAGCATAGTATTCGTCCATATACCTCCCCCCCCCCTGTCCCCTGTATCTCAAAATAATGCAAGTGTATAAAAACTGTATACAACCGCAGACTTAATCAAGTCAATCATCAATTTACATTTAATGCAATATGTATAAATTAACCCATAAAAAACATATCGGTTCTTCATGCAGCAGGTAGAGGTAGAAATAACCAGAATATGATTGCAGACAGCAGTGCACTTATGCAACGGCTTTTCATTGAAAATGCATATCCGAAAAACCTGGCCACTTTGATTTCCAGTTAATCATCAATCTGGTAATAAATAATTTTCCCAGGATGAAATATATGGGAAAACAGTTTGCCTATAACTGGATCAATCGATTTTTGGTAATCCCGGTTTTAGCAGTACTCTGATAACCAAACCATGAACCTCTGTAAAATTAAGGTGATGTTGGAGATTTTGAACTCTGAGTTTTTGAAGAAGTTTTATTCACATACAACGTATAATTGCCATCATCGAAAGTTGATGAATAGATCAACAAGTGGCGGGTTTCGCTTTTTTCAAATTCAAGAAGACCAGCACCTGCATCCCCTTCAATACCGAATGATGCTCCTGCAGGAACAGAAAATGTTGTTGCATATTCAAATGATCCATTGGGAATCTCATCTATCGTTATTTCTCCCCCGTTACCAACTACTACATACTTTTTAGCCCTGAAATTAAAGAAAACATCGCCTTGAGCGAGATTAGATATTTTGATTTCATTATCGTTTGAACAACCAAACAGAAAAACTGTAATAACCAAAGAAATAAATACCCGCATAATTCCCCCTGATTTTCTTCTAAATAATTATGCAATGATTAGTGATAAAAATGCAAGTATTCTGTTTCAGATACAGTTTTTCAAAAAAGCAGTTTTCTGGCAGACCTGCCCAAAAACTAGTCGTGTCTTGCAGGTAAAATTTTCAATACCCTGAAAACAGTTTTAAAGGTCGGTTATTTTCCAGTTGCGGCAAGCGGCAAACTTATCGTTTAATCAGTTCTTACGGCTTTTGCAAATCCCTGACAATCCAGATGTCATCATCTGTCGACCGTCTAAGAATGTAATGCCGTGCATCATCAGCGAACACTTTAAAATATGTAAAACCCGGACTATACCAGCGATCCTCTATTTCCAGTACCTCAATTCGCAAATCATCAACCCAGAACCGCACAGGATACTCATCAGCTTTATAACCACTGTAAGTTTCCACCTTAACAGTTTTTTCCATTTCAGGCTGCTTTCTGACTTAACTTTAATAAATTGATCACCTCCCGCACTCCCTTGGTATATTTAACTATATGGTATGCGGCTTGTATGTCTTTATAATCATCAACTCTGCCATTAAGCGTAACCAATCCATTATCAACATCAAGCTCTATTCTGTCCTGATCAATATCCGGATTCCTTTTCATCGCAGCCATAATATCTTCAGCAATTAATTTGTCGCCATATTCATGCGAAGGAACCACTACCAGTTCATTACTGACATGCACTACACCTCCTATATCATAAGCGATCTCTTCAGCCCGCATTTTTTTCCAAAACTGATCGACTACGCCAGTCAGTACGACTTCGCCTTTAGAAACCGACACATCAATATCGGATGCGGGGATGTTTGGATTCCATAAAAACCGATTAAAAATCCTGGCCTTGATTTCACTATCGAGTGGAGCATTAAAATTTCCGGGAAACCTTATTATTATCCTGTTTGTCACATTCCTGACCCCCGGAACCATAAGTGCATCAGTTTCAGCAGCCTCTCGTGCAACAAACGACGGTACAGTACCCTCAAGAGCAACACTACCATCATATACCTTGACATCAATTTCAGACCACCCTATCCTATTATCCCACGAAAGCTGATCCAGCACCACTTTCCTTATTTCTTCATCATTATATGCCATGCATTTTTCTCACTTTCTAAATTAATATTCATTATTTGCTTGCTTGTTTCTATACAACTATTTTTGTAACCATAACGTTTCAGGTATTATAAGATCCAAGGACCTGCATGTAGTTTGCCCTTTCATAAGCTTCAGGATTTTCTACTGAAGCCTGGTTTAAGACACCCTGAAAAGAACGTATCGACTTATAATCATTTCTCTCAAGCCACTGCGAAACACCTTCCAATACAGCACCTGCATAAGGTATACCATTAAGTAAAAATGCAGAGGTCATCATTGTAACTTTAGCTCCTGATGCTATTCCCTTGAGAACATCAAGTGATGTATGCACCCCCCCGGTTATGGCCAAATCAATATTCATTTTATTATAAAGAATTGCAATCCATCGGATTCTTAACCTCAATTCATCAGATGTACTTAATTTCAGATTCGGAACAACATTAAGAGAATCCAGATTGAGATCAGGTTGATAAAACCGGTTAAAAAGAACCACTGCTGATGCCCCCGAATCTGCAAATTTTGAAACAGTATCAGGAATTGAACTGAGAAAAAAACTGATCTTGATTGCTGCCGGAATCCGGATTCTTGATGTAACTTCTTTAACAAGTTCCACATAATTATTTTCAACCTGCTGTGATGAGATATCCGGTCTTGTTGGCAAGTAGTAAAGATTAAGTTCCAGCGCATCAGCACCAGCGTCCTGAATCTCCTTTGCATACTTTATCCATCCACCTGTGCTGATCCCGTTAAGACTTCCAATTATCGGAATATCTACCGCCTCTTTTGCTTTTCTTATCTGTTCAAGATAACCAGAACTGGCAAAACGATAAGTTCCAAAATCCGGAAGATAAGTAAGGGCTTCAGCAAAATGCTCTGTTCCCTGAAGCAGGCCTGTATCCAGTTCACGTTGCTCCAAAATTACCTGTTCTTCAAAAAGTGACTGCAAAACAACTGCTGCTATCTGCTCATCTTCCATTTTCTTTATATTGTCTATACTTGTGCAAAGCGGTGAAGAAGATGCAACCAATGGATTTTTCAATGGAATTCCCAAATAATCGACCGATAAATCTATCATACCCCATCCTCCATTTTCATTGCAGCCCAATATTTATACCAACCATAACGCATTTTAACCTCATCAGAAGCTCTCTTGAGCAACTGAGCAGCCTCACCGGGCAAACTGCGCTGCAACATTTTGTAGCGCGTTTCGTTATAAATGTAATGTTCAAGTGGTATGGAAGGAGGTGAGGAATCAAGTTGAAGTGGATTTTTGCCCTCCTTTCTCAAATCCGGATTATATCTTAAAAGCGGCCAATATCCCGATTGTACGGCCCGTTTCTGTTGTTCCATACCATTAGAGAGATTATACCCCTGTCCGATACAGGGACAATACGCCACTATTAACGAGCTACCATCAAACGCCTCTGCTTCGTTAAACGCTTTTAACGCCTGATTACCATCTGCACCAAGTGCAATGCGTGCAACATACACCGATCCGTATGTCATAGCCATCATTACTAAATCCTTTTTTGGTGTTCGTTTACCGCGTGCAGCAAATTTTGCAACCGCTCCAAGCGGAGTAGCTTTTGACATTTGGCCACCTGTATTGGAGTATACTTCTGTATCCAGAACAAGAATATTTACATCCTTTCCAAGTGCCATCACATGATCCAGACCACCGAATCCGATATCATATGCCCATCCATCACCACCCAAAAGCCAGATACTCTTTTTTACAAACACATCACAGAGAGAAAAAAGGTCCTTTGCAGCCGGGTTATCAATTTTGTTTAATTTTGATCTGAGTATATCGATCCGGTTTCTCTGATCTGAAATATCCTTTTCGGTTTTACGGGGAGCTTCAATTAACGAATTCACCAGTTCCTCACCAATCCCGGGAGCAAGTTTCTGAAGCAGTTCCTTTGCGTAATTGAATTCTTTGTCAACAGCAATCCTGAACCCGAAACCAAATTCAGCGTTATCTTCAAACAACGAATTCGACCAGGCAGGTCCTCTCCCTTGTCGATTAGCTGCCCATGGAGTAGCCGGTTCATTACCTCCGTAAATTGAAGAACATCCTGTAGCATTTGCAATTATCGCTCTTTCACCAAACAGCCTGCTTAAAAGAGTTACATATGGTGTTTCACCGCATCCTGCACATGCTCCGCTGAATTCAAACAGCGGCTCCAGAAACTGGACATCCTGAATCCGGTTAAAGTTCAGACCTGTTCGATCCGATTCCGGTAAAGATATAAAGAATCTCCAGTTTTCATTCTCCCTTTCCCTGATTGGTGGTTGAGGCTGCATGTTAAGAGCTTTCAGTTTTGGATCTGTTTTGTTCTTTGCAGGACATACAACAACACACAACCTGCACCCTGTGCAATCATCAGGCGATATTGCAATAGAATAAGAATACCCATCATAACCACGCCGTTTCAGAGGAACCGATTTAAAGGATTGCGGTGCACCGGCAAGTCTTGCGGTATGAAACATTTTTGCCCTAACAACAGCATGTGGACACGCCAGAGAACATCGACCACACTGTATACACACATCCGGATCCCAGACCGGCATTTCACCTGTAATATTTCTTTTCATATAACGGGTAGTACCCGATGGGAATCTGCCATCAGGATCAAATGCACTCACCGGCAATTCATCACCTTGTCCTGCAATCATTCTGGAAGTGCATGCCTTTACAAATTCAGGTGCATCATTCGGCACGACTTTTCTCATGTCAATTGATCCTGTAATTTCTTCAGGATAGGGCAGTTCATTAAGATGTTTCAGAGCCTGATCAACAGCAGCTATATTCTTGTTTACAATTGAATCCCCGTGTCTGCCATAACTTTTTCTAATGTATTCCTTCACTTTTTCCTTTGCAACAGATATCGACATAATTTCTGACAACCCCAGAAAACAGATTTGCATTATTGTGTTGATCCGATTACCCAAACCCAGCTCTTTTGCAATACTGTAAGCATCAATTACAAATACACGAAGTTTCTTCTCAATAATAGTTTTCTGGACTGTTTTCGGTAATTTATTCCAGACAGTATCTGTCGAATAAGGACAATTAAGCAGGAAAGTCGCTCCCTGCAGAGCAGTTTCAAGTACCGGAATCCTTTCAACAAACGAGAATTGATGACAAGCTACAAAAACGGAGTGGAATATCCTGTATGACGATTTTATGGGTTTATGACTGAACCTAAGATGTGAAACCGTTACAGAACCCGCTTTCATTGAATCGTATACAAAATAACCCTGAACGAAATAGTCTGTTTCGGTTCCAATGATTTTGAGCGTATTCTTGTTTGCACTTACAGTCCCGTCTGAACCGTAACCATAAAAAACGGCACTTATCTGGTCGGTTGGCTCCATTACAATCCCTGTGTCATATTGCAAACTTTTTCCACTCACATCGTCATTAATTCCAATTGTAAAATTATTCTGCGGTTTATCTTTACTCAATTCATCAAAGACAGCCTTGACCATTGGTGGGGTAAACTCCTTTGATGATAGTCCATAACGCCCTCCTGTGATAAACGGCATTGATCCCAAATCTACCCTGTTGGCTGCATACGCCTGATTTATTGCTGAAACGACATCAAGATAGAGTGGTTCACCAATACTTCCCGGTTCTTTTGTTCTGTCAAGTACTGCGATTTTCCTTACTGTCGAAGGTATAACTTTCAGAAAATGACTAACAGAAAAGGGCCTGTACAATCTTGCTTTGATACATCCTACCTTTTCTCCTTTTCCATTTAAATACTGAACCGTTTCTTCTGCAGTCTGCTGTGAAGAACCCATCAGGATTATAACCCTTTCTGCATCCGGACTGCCGAAATATTCAAAAAGATGATACTCTCTTTTAGTCAATTTTCCGAACTGCACCATGACATTTTCAACAATTTCAGGACAATAGTTATAAAAAGGATTTACAGATTCACGCGCCTGAAAAAAGATATCCGGGTTTTGTGATGTTCCTCTGATAAAGGGATTGTCGGGTGATAGTGCACGCTCCCTGTGTGCAATGACTAATTTATTGTCAATAAGCGTCTTAATCTGATCATCAGAAATCAGTTCAAATTTTGAGATTTCATGAGAAGTACGAAAACCATCAAAGAAATGCAAAAACGGGACTCGTGTTTTAAGTGAAGCCAACTGGGATATCAAGGCAAAATCGTGTGCTTCCTGTACAGATGATGAAGACAGTATGGCAAATCCAGTTGAACGTGCTGCCATAATGTCACTATGGTCACAAAAAATTGACAATGCATGAGTCGCAATTGTACGTGCCGCCACATGAATAACCGCTGCATTCAGCTCCCCTGCAATTTTGAACATATTCGGAATCATAAGCAGCAGTCCCTGTGATGCTGTAAATGTAGTTGTTAATGCACCTCTTTGAAGAGAACCGTGAACTGCACCTGCTGCCCCCCCCTCACTCTGCATTTCTACAACCAGTGGTACACTTCCCCAAATGTTTTTCCTTTCTTCAGCAGCCCACTGATCAGCCAACTCACCCATGGGTGATGATGGTGTTATGGGATAAATTGCAATTACCTCATTCACTCTATAAGCGACATGGGCAGCAGCCTCATTCCCATCAGAAGTCATATATTCTGCCATTTTCTCACTCCATCCAGTTTTATGGTGCAGAAAGAAAATTAAGCAAATGTATTGCCAAAAAGATGTTCTGAGCCAGGCAACTCCCATGCAGGGTCATAACTATTCACCATTTCCATTCAGAATTTTAACGATCTGTCTTTATCTGTCCAGAGTACCAAGTCGAATCTTTAATGCGGGTAAATACCTGTCCATTCATACCATAAATATCTGCACCCTTAACTGTTACGGTTCCGTAAACACCTTCTGACATTGCACTGAATTCTATTTGTAACGGAAAGGACCGGATCAGGAATCTTGTTTTTGTCTGAGGTATTAATTCAAGATCTGGCCAGATAAAATCACACAACAAGGATTCCTCTGCTGCTTTAATTCTACAACTAAGAGTATGGGTAGTAACTGAAATATAAAAACCACAATAGCATTCAATTGAATCCAATTTAACTGAAGGATAGATATACTTACTCAGTTTTAATTTTTGGTTTATTATATTCTGATATTCTTCCCACTTATGATCAGATACATCCAGTTCAATTTTTTCTATATCAATTGATTTAAACACCTCTCTGCAAAAGTTCTGGAATTCCCCCCATAAGACCATAGAAGCAGTTGTTCCTTTCAGATTGCGTGATAGCGCAAACTGAGTCTGTTCATCAACACCATACATATATTTCATCCATGGATATCCCCGCTTAATCCACAGATTTTCGAGCGTTTTAATTATGTCCCGTGTATAAAGAAAAATCATTACAGGATTAAGATCTTTTATACTTTCTGTGATACTCTTAACAAATTGTACAATACGCTCTTTTTCAACATTATTTGCAAAAAGAACCCTGGCTCCATCCTGGAAAAGGTAACTTGTAACAATCACTATCTGCTTATTACAATATCTGAACAGTGATTCCCATTGTAAAGGCCATTTCTGAATGAAATTTGATAATTTGTCAGCGGTTCTGATCCACTGTATATTCCAGTCGGGGTAAAAAAGGGGATGAGCTTTCTCTTCCTCATGAAACCATTTTACACGTTGATTTTGAGAGCGAAGCTTCAA
>JAAYEB010000249.1 GCA_012728995.1 Fibrobacter sp.
CATGGGTTTGTAGCTCTTAAATCGAGAAATTTTCAAAACGGTGTTAATATTACAATCGGGCTTCCGATTATACGGACATCGGTTGGTCATGGTACAGCTTATGACATTGCAGGAAAAGGGATTGCTTCTCCACAGAGCCTTATAACAGCACTGAATGCTGCTCATACGATCTATTTAAACCGCAACAGAAATGATTGATTGTTGTTTTTTCAAAGCTCCATGTTTCCTTATCGTTATTGGTTACATAGAATGATATAGCTTACCTGAATACTCTTTTAATGATTTTTAACCTCCTGAAAATACGGTTTTTGCAATTTAACAGTTATTTGGTGGGTGCTTTGACATCGCATCATAGCTGTAAACTTTTTTAGCAAATGTCGGTTTTTTTTACACAATCAAATGACAGAATGTCTCTTTTAATCGTATAAACAGCTTGGCTTAATTATTGCATATAAAGCATCTTTTTGTAGATATTTTATTAACAATTAACGGGAGGTTTAAATGTCAAAAAAAGCTTTTATATTAAAAGCTGTTGCAGTGTGTGCCATGATGGTTATATCTGCGCAGGCGGGTTGGGAACCAATCATTAATCGTTATCAGGAAGTACAAGCACCTGCAGCATGGGAAATTCCGGAAAGCCAAAAAAATAGTGAAGGTAAAGCTCTTCATGAAAATCCATTATGGCAGATGTTGGGAACAAGCTGGGGAGACAATGATGGAATATCTTGGTCTATTAATGGTGAAGATTACATTAATGATGTTTTTGATTTTAAAGTAGGAGATCAGGTTAGCTTTAAATTTGATATGTACAAACCTCTGTGGGGGATTCATGAATATGATGCCATTAAAGTTTGGGTTGACATTGGAAACGGTTTCGATGCAATAAATCTCTTTAATGAAAATGGTATTGAAGATTATTCTTGGCAGTTTAGTGAAAACGGTCCTTACAGAAATTATTCCGAGAGTGATTATTATTATAATTATTGGGATAAAAAACAAGAACGAAGGGGTGCTGAATCCAACTGGTCAAAATATTACTCTGGTGAACACAAATATTTTTTCTCGGAAACACTTACACTTGCTGAAGAAGGACAATTTGACCTTCTTGCTCGTGTTACCTGTAGTGATGACATCAATAAATATGGAGATTTAACAACTGATGGTTGTTTCTGGCAGGGTGAAATAGAAAATTACTCTTTCACAGTGAACAATGTTCCGGAACCTGCAATGCTCTCGCTTCTTGGAATCTCACTTCTGGGTCTTGGGCTTCTGCGCAGAAAAAACCGTAAGTAACAAACTGATTACAAATCAGATTAATTTGATTTAAAAAAAGCCGGTCTTGAGACCGGCTTTTTTTATCTGTATTTTAACATCCCCTACCAGGTAGGATATGAATATTCATTTACGCCCCGAGCGCATAAGCTTATTACCAGATAAAGATAATAATATTATTATACGCCGAGCGTACAAGTCCCTGACTTTGCAGACAAAGTCGGGATTTGATTATTATAGCCTCTGTTTGTACCAATTTAATTATAGTGAACCGGCAGCAGTCCGGGTTCTTGGTGAATTGGGATAATGGATAATGGGGAG